>JBILGG010000109.1:0-5012 GCA_044351165.1 Candidatus Caenarcanales bacterium
CAATAACCATCACTGGTTAACTGGGGTTATACATTACTACATAAACTCTCTTGGTGGCTTTAAAGCTCTTAGTATTTTTAATATTAGCTGTGTGATTCTTGCAAATATTCTTTTTTTTATTTGCGCTAGATTATTTGCTAGCTCCGCTCTATCACTGAGTTTGGTGATAATGAGCTTGCCGCTTACTTGCTGGAGAAACGAAGTTAGACCAGAGCAAATGAGCTATGTCTTACTTGGATTATTGATGTTAATTTTGATTTTAACTAGCCGAGCCAAGATGAAGCCTGCTCTATCAGCGGTTTTGATATTTTTTATAATGCTGACCTGGGTTAATCTGCATATATTTTTTGGCATGGGCTTGTTTATTATTGGCTGTTTTTATTTGGCACATATCCGCAATAACTCAGACCTAAAATTCAACAACCCTTTTTTACTACTAGGTTTGGCAGGTCTAACAGGCGCGCTAATAAACCCTTTTGGGATAAGCGGGCTACTACAACCTCTTACTATTTTTCAGAATTTCGGCTATGAGTTAGCTGAGAATCAAAGTGTGTTTTTTATGCATAAGAGATTTCCTTTTGGGGTCATTTATTACTACTACGATTTATTAGCCCTGATCGGACTAGCTTGCATATTGGTTTTTGCCAGGAAAAACTTGACTCCTCTTAAACTTTCATTATTAGTGGCTTCCATAGTATTTATGATTTTAGGTTTTAAAACAACTCGCTCGATTCCTAATTATGCTTTTGTATCGATACCCTTACTTGCTTTATTGCTAAACCCGGGTAGCACCCCAAAAGCCAATCACCAAGTGAAACTCACGGTTTTTAGCTTCGTATTCTTAGTTTTTTTATTTGGCTTTTATTATAACTTCTATAAAAAACAAATCGACCTCGGTGTTTTTAAGGGGACAGATAATTCTGCTAAGTTTTTTCTTACTAATAATATCCAAGGACCTATTTTTAATAACTACGATATTGGCGGATACTTGATTTACTATCTTTTTCCAAGACATAAAGTGTTTGTGGATAACCGTCCTGAAGCCTATCCTAGAGAATTTTTTGATGATATTTATGAACCCATGCAAGAGAGCGAAAATAAATGGCGCGAAATAGATAAAAAATATAATTTCAATGTGATTTATTTTATGAGACAGGATATGACTCCGCACGCCCAACCCTTCTTAATCAGAAGGGTCCGCGATCCTAATTGGGCAGTGGTTTATGTAGATAATTCTAATATTATTATTCTGAAGCGCAATAAAACTAATCAAGCTTTAATCGAGAGATATGGGCTTCCAGCCAGCATGTTTAAAGCCATACCCAATAAATGATAAAATATAATCATGACCACTAGCTCCAAATCCAGTGAAATAGCAAAAACACTTCTAGATATAAAAGCAATTTTTTTAAGACCCGATGATATGTTTACTTGGGCATCAGGTATCAAGTCGCCGATTTACTGTGATAACCGAATTACGCTCTCTTATCCTCAGGCTAGAACCCTGATCAAATCAGCTTTTGTGGAAATAATCAAAAGCAAATATCCCAATGCTGAGTACATCGCAGGTGTGGCGACAGCAGGAATCCCGCACGCTACGCTGATTGCAGATGCTCTTGGCTTGCCCATGGTCTATGTGCGTTCATCATCAAAAGAACACGGCAGGAGCAATCAAATCGAAGGATCTATTCCAGCTGGCTCCAAGGCTGTCGTGATAGAAGATTTGATCTCGACTGGCGGCAGTTCTCTTGGCGCCGTAAAAGCTCTCCAAGAGAGCGATGTAGAAGTTTTGGGAATGGTTGCTATTTTTACTTATGGACTCAAAAAAGCCCAAGAAAATTTTTCGCAAGCCGGCATCTCACTAGATACCCTCAGCGACTATAACACCCTCATCGAGATAGCTCTTGAAAATAAACGAATCAGCCCAGACCAATTAGAAATTTTGGAAGACTGGCAAAAAAATCTCTAAACCTTGCAAACCCGCTCACCAAGGCTGTTTTCGATCTGTAAAAACTTCATCGCATCAGCTGAAAAAATCTTATAATTCACGCGCGCGCCTTCTCCTAAATCTATGGAGTGCACTTTTTCGATCACTGGCGCGCCCTCAGGCTTTTGTAAAAAAGCCCTATCAACATTATCATCCATGATCAAAACCAGCCTGCCATTGTTTTTCATAAGGTCCACTAAATATTTTTCATAGCAATCTCGGCAAGGCACCAGCTTGCAAGCTGGCACACATTCATTATGTTTTTGTTTGCGATACAAAAACATAAAGCACAGCTGAGAATTATCAAGTCCGTCAATTCTCTGAGCAGTAATCGCCGCCTGCTTTTCAGCGCAATTTCTTTTTAGAGGGTTTTTTAGATCTTCCTTAGAATCGGGATCAATATTAGCGCCTGAAAACAGAAGATAGTTATTGTTTTTTTTATAAACCAAAACCGCACTATAGCTAGTGTTAGAAATAGGATTAATTGCTTCGTGGGATTTAGCCAAAAGATGCGAAGCTAGCTTCCGTAAAACCAAAAACTCTTGACTGGTCCAGCCGGAGTCCTTACCTGTTTCTAAGATCGTAAAAAAATCTAAAATTGCTCTCGGGGCGGTTAGATTTGCTAGTTTTGTTCCTGTGTTTTTATTCACAAATTTCCTGGTGGATATCCATTATTCCACTTTTTAGTAATCTATAACCTAAACCTCAAGATTTTCATAAAATTCAAGATTTATGGCTTTAAAATGTGATTTTTCGATGTTTTTTGGGCATTTTTGATATTATTAGAGATCAATATGCCGACTGACACAAAAAAGCAAAATCAAGACACTAGAGTTTTAATCATCGAAGATGAGGCTCAAATAACTAGATTAATTGAATTGGAGCTCAAATACGAGGGCTACGACGTTATCACAGCTACAGACGGAGCAGAGGGTCTCAAGAGCATCCAACAAAACAATCCTGACTTGGTTTTATTGGACTGCATGCTTCCTAATATGTCCGGTGAGGAAGTTTGTCAAAAAGTACGCGAGACAGAAAACCCGACTCCGATAATCATGATCACAGCAAAAGATGGTATCGAAGACAAAGTAAAAGGTCTAGATTTTGGTGCTGATGATTACTTAGTAAAACCTTTTGCTACAGAAGAATTGCTCGCGCGCATTAGAGCTGTACTTAGACGCAAGCCGCGCCAAGAGAGCGGTACACTGGAGTATAAAGACCTCTGGTTAGATCAGTTTAACCGTCTGGCGAAGCGAGGTAGTGACGAGCTTGAACTTAGAAGCAAGGAGTTTTCTTTACTTAGAGTATTTATGATGCATCCAGAAGAATACTTAAGCAGAGAATTTTTATTCAATAAAGTATGGGGCTATGATTTTATCGGAGAGAGTAACGTTATCGAAGTCTATATCCGTTATCTAAGATCTAAGCTAAAAGAAAAACAACTCGGCAAACTCATCCACACCAAGCGCGGTGAGGGTTATATGCTAAGATCTTCTAACCAATAGTATTAAAGCAATCAAGATACAGAGTCCCGAAATCAGGCTAGCGGCTGGCAAACCCGCTATTAATAAGCTATCTGTGCGAATAGATTCGATCACCAATCTACCGCAAGAATAAAACAAAAGATAGCAAGCAATGATTTTTTGAGAGCTGAGCTTGGTTTTTAGATTCAAAAAAATCATTCCCATAAAAACCAAAATATTCCAAATCGACTCATACAAAAAAGTCGGATGATGATATTGCCCGGTGTGAGATATATAAAGACCCCATGGCAAGCTGGTTACAGCGCCAAAAGCCTCCTCATTAAAAAAATTACCCCAGCGCCCGATCGCCTGCCCCAGCGGCACAGCTGATACCATTATCGCCAGCAAATCCACTCCCTGCTTGCGGTAAAACAAAAAAGTCCCGATCACGGCTCCTAACATTCCGCCTTGAATGCTCTGTCCGCCATGCCAGATCTGCGGGATTTCTAGAGGATTAGGAATAAAATAATCTAAGTTAAGAGCAACGAACCATAAGCGAGCACCGACAAGCGCACTGATCAAAATCACGATCGCATAATTCGACAAATCATCATCAGTAAAGCTTTTTAGAGCGCTGGAAGAGTTTTGATTTTTTTGTTTAATTCGTAAAAAAACTTGCATTAGATTTAGAACCACCAAAAAAGCGATCGCCGTCAAAAGCCCGTACCACCGGATCGCAAGCGGACCGACATGAAAAAAAATAGGACCTGGCGAACAAAACTGCATAAAATTATTTTACTGGAGAGCTGGAATTAGGATCATAAATCCCCTCTCCAAAAATCAAAACTTTAAAAGTCTTGAGAATAATCCACAAATCCAAAAACACATTATGATGAGCGGCATACCAGCAATCTAGCTCCATGCGCTTTTCGTAAGGAATCGAATTACGTCCATTGACCTGAGTCCAACCCGTCAAACCCGGCTTGACAGCAAGCTTCATGACTTGCTCAGGAGTAAAATGCTCGACTTGTACCGGCAGAGCAGGGCGCGGACCTACGATGCTCATATCTCCAAGTAAAACATTAATCAGCTGAGGAGTCTCATCCAGACTGGTTTTGCGCAGGAAGTGCCCCAGAGGTGTTATTCTATCGTCTTCCTTAGACTCAGCTAGTTTATTAGGATCAGAATCTAGCTTCATAGTGCGAAACTTAAAACAAGTAAAATTCTTAGAGTTTTTGCCGACTCGAGTATGCAGATAAAAAGCCGGTCCTGGCGAATCAGATTTTATCAAAAAAATTATTATTATCCAGAAAGGTATTATTATCAAAATAGCTGTAAGGCTTAGAATAATATCAATAAATCTTTTTACAAATAAATTTAAAAGCTGCATCCATAAAATATCCTAGCAAATGACTAGGAAGTTTTATCCAAAAGAGGTAAAAATAGCTGAGTAATATCCATTCTATTATTGCTATATATCTTAATCTTGGCTCCAGTACCTTGTGAAAATTCCCACATACCACGATTTTGAGGATCTTTCTTGGATTTGTAAGCAATATATG
>JBILGG010000110.1:0-5005 GCA_044351165.1 Candidatus Caenarcanales bacterium
GAACTTATCAATCAAACTAAGTTTAGTTTTGGTGTTAATTGGGTTCATACTCTTGAGACGTCAATCTCAGTTACCTAAGTTTCAATTGTGGGATTTGGCGATTTTCATATTTGCATTACTGATGGCTTACTTTATGTCTACTCGTGATAGCTTATGGGGCAATCCGGATAATTTTCATATACCTTTCACTGCTAGCATTGCTTTGAATAATATTTATCCACCCATTTTCCCATCCACGTTTGATATGACCATGTCAAATTACCATTATGGCACGGATTTTATTGGAGCTATATTGATGGCTTTATTAAATATAGATGGAGTCACTACTCAAACCATACAAGTGGGTTTTGATGTATTTCTATGTATACTTAGCTTGAATTTATTAGTAGAGTTTTTTGTTGCGAGTCGCCTACAATCATTTTTAATAACACTAGTAATCACTTTCTATACCTCTATTAATAGCCTTGATTTCTTCGCTAGAGAGTCTACGCATATAAGCCATATGCCTATTAAACAATTTTTAGCTTCTTGGCTAATGGTCTCTTGGACTTCTGTTGCTCATCTGACAGCTCTACTGAGACTCACTTCACAAAATAGTGTTTTTCTTTTTGCCTTTGTCTGGGTAATATTGTTTATAGATGGTATTGAGAATAAACGCAAAAATCTTATCCCAATAAGTTTAGCGGCATTCGGAGTCTACTTCACTTTCCCCGCATTTTTCTATCCAATCATCACTGCCATGGGGCTGATTTGGTTATTAGTGATTTATCGCAATAAATATAAAGTCTTTTGCAGTGATTCTCTTCAAATAATTTATATGCTTGTCTCTGCCTATCTTGGAAAGATTCTAACTTTTACACATAGCCTTCCAAACTCAGAAGTTAAGAGTCTAATAGTCTCTCCTTCTTTTGAGTGGGTACACTGGGGTAAAGCTTACATTCATTATTTCTATAATCTAAGTTATTTACAAGGACTCAAGACCACTTTTGATTATGTTCATCCCGCCTACTATCCAATTATTCCTCTATTCTCAACTATAACCTTGAGAGAGTTTGGATTTGAAGCGTTATTAGCTTTAATTATAATTATTTATCAAATATACAAAAAGAAGCTCAACTACTCTTGCATATTAGCTTTTAGTGCATACCTCTCAATGATGGTACCGTTATTATTAAAATTCTTGCCAAGAGAAATCGAAACCACCCGCTTCTTGCATTGGACTAAGGTTGCCCTAATTATTTACATTTGTATCAATGCCCCGTACTTTATAAAATTATTACTTAATCAAATCAAAGCCCCACTTCCGCAAAAAATCACAAAAATCATAATCACAATGATCACTATAATCATGCTTTTACCTGGTATGATCTCCGTGCTACCCATCCAAGAATTTCTTATAGTTGGTAATCAAAGCTTATCAAAAGAAACCAAGACACTGATAAACATTCTGAGTAAAATTCACAAAACCGGTGATGTTTGTGTGGATACTTTGGATTTCATCCATGGTCATAACATTAGTGAACTAGCAGGCTTCTATGGCGTTGGTGGTCAAATGTATAAGGCTGATCGCTTCACCAGAGAAACAGCTATCACTAGCTTTAATCCGGCATTATTACAGGAATTGAACGTAGATTATTTACTAATCAAAGATTCCAATCAACTCAATAGTAAAGCTTTAACAAGGATTAACGATCCAAGTTTATTTCAAGAAATAGTTATGGTACACCAACAATTACCTAATTATAAAATGTTTAAGTTCATAGCTAAAAATCGCGAGCTAAGCCCAGAGAGCAGTTTTCAACTTCAACAGGAGTATATTTGGATCGTTGGCTGTGACTTGGGTAAAGAATATGTACCAATTAAAGACGCCCAGGGAAAACTTTTCTCTGCTACTAATAAAGCAGAAGCCATAAAAATGAAGGAATCTATCAGAGCTAATATTGCAGCTCAAAACCCTATCTGCGCATTCTGGCTAAAAGAGCAGGCTATTCTTAGATAAGCCACATATCTTACATCGCATCGTATTAGACCTTGTCTGAGCTAGTCGTTGGCTTTTATCTCTGCTCAATCGACACATAAGATTGCTGGTTAGGACCAGTGTAAATTTGTCGAGGACGGAAGATTTTGCGCGCGCCGAGATCTCGTTGCTCCTTCCAGTGAGCCAGCCAGCCCGGAACTCTACCAAGCGCAAACATAACCGTAAACATATTCACCGGAATTCCCAGTGCCTTATAAATTATTCCTGAGTAGAAATCTACATTCGGGTACAGCTTACGCTCCACAAAATACGGATCGTTGAGAGCTTCTTCTTCAAGACCTTTAGCGATATCAAGGAGGGGATCATTAATACCAAGTTTGTTAAGAACCGTTTCACAAGACCTTCTCAGGATCTTAGCGCGTGGATCAAAATTCTTATAAACTCTGTGACCAAAACCCATTAAACGAATTTTTGATTTTTTATCTTTTACTTTTGCTAAATAAGTTTTATAATCATCTCCGCTTTGGTGAATATTTTCAAGCATCTCCAAAACCGCTTGGTTAGCACCTCCGTGCAGAGGACCCCAAAGAGCCGCGATCCCCGCCGACATACAAGCATAAATGCTCGCGCCAGAACTCTGAACCGTGCGAACAGTAGACGTAGAACAGTTTTGCTCATGATCAGCATGCAAAATCAAAAGCTGATTAACGACTTTAACAATATCAGGATCGATATGATAAGGCTCAGTCGGCATCGCAAACATCATATTAAGGAAGTTCGCGCAATAACTTAGTGAGTTATCCGGATATATAAGAGGCTGACCAATAGACTTTTTGTAAGAAAACGCAGCTATGGTTCTGAGCTTAGAAAGCAATCTAATAATATCTACTTGCACCTGCTCATCACGATCTTCAATAGATTGCGGATAGTAAGTAGAAAGCGAACAAGTCATCGAACTTAAAATTGCCATCGGATGCGCGCTACTAGGGAATCCTGCAAAAAGATGAATCATATCTTCGTGAAGAAGAGAGTGGCGCGTTAGACCTTTTGAAAAATTTTCTAACTCTTCTTTATTAGGAAGTTTGCCGTAAATCAATAGATAAGCGGTTTCCACGAAGGTAGATTTATCAGCAAGCTCCTCGATATCAATTCCGCGATATCTAAGAATACCTTCCTCACCATCAATAAAACAAATAGAACTCTGACAAGAACCGGTGTTCACGAAGCCGTAGTCCATCGTGATCAAACCAGTGTCAGCTCGCAAGTTAGAAATATCAAGCGCTCGTTCTTTTTCTGTGCCCTCTATAATCGGTAAGTCATAAACTTTTCCATCCAGATTTAATTGTGCAGTTTTAGTAGTGACAGCCGTATCAAGGTTCATAATTATTATTTTCCCTTTTTTTAGGGGTTTATAACTTCATTATAAGACACCTTGGATTTATGGCTCTAGGCGGGGTTTTTCGGCTTTTTATTATCCTTGCCATTCTTATCTTCGAGCTCGATTTTAAAGGGCAAAAGAGGCACAGCGTTAGAATTATAAATACTTGTTACAGGAATATCAGACCAAGCATAGCGTAAAGATTTATAAGTATCCAAAAGGCCATCATGAAAAACTTCTATCGAGTTGTTTCCCACTTTAATTTTGGCTGGCACTATAGAACCAGATTTACTTACCCACTCAAAACCGTTTGGACCTTCGGTGTTTTTTTGATAGAGTCCATTGGTAGAACCTGCAAAAAATATATTCACAGAAGTTTTACCCTTCTTGAAAGATTTAAACTCAAGATTATCAGCGTCATTTTTTTTGCCGTATAAATATTTTAAGGCAAGATTAGAGAGCCTTGCACCCACTTCCTCTTTTTCTTTTGGATGAACATCACCGTCAGCGTCCCCCAGATCAAACGCTGTCGCCATATAGTGTAGAGGGATTTGCTTGGTGAGCTGATGCTGAACCAGACGGAACTTAGCTAGGTTATCTTTTAAGGTGGTTTCTTTATAAGCCGCTAGCTGAACGGAAAAGAAAGGTAATTTATCATTTTTGTAGCGTTCGCGCCAATCAGAAACAAGAGCCTTAAATAAATCATCATAGAGCTCAGGCTTATCGACATTAGCTTCACCTTGATACCAAAGAACAGCTTTTATATCATATGGAATCACTGTCGCTATGTGCGAATTAAAAAGCACTGTCGGGTATTCTTGCTCAGTCTGGGTCATAGCTTGCCACTGCGAGATTTTAAATGAGCTAGGGATACTCACGCCAATCTCAGAGCTAGACATCGATTCAGCGTAAGCTTGGATTTTTTCAGTAGAACTATCTGATGGTCGCAAACGAATATTTATTTGATTAGTACCTTGCAAAAGATTTTTATTGAGTGAACAAATATTAGAGCTTGGATTATCAGTGCCGACTTTTACGCCATTAAACCAAACGGTCTTCGGAATACTGCCTTCGCCAAGTTTGATTTTTAGATCTTTGGAATATAAAATATCAGGAAGTTCAAAAGAGCCTACAAGCCAATACTGAAGCGGCACAGAGAAATTCTCAAAAACTTCTTTATACTCAGGGAATTGAGCAAGAGATCTTTTACTCATCCAATGCTCGATCTTAGTATTGCCCCAAGAGCTATGAATTATTCCGATTGGGACATTTACATTATCATAAATTCTTTTGGCAAAAGCATAAGCTACAGCTGATTGAAACCCAACTGTAGTGCGGCTATTAACTAGCCATTTACCATCAATATCTTTGCCAATTTTATCAAGAGGTTTGTTTTTTATGGTGACGAACCTGATTTGCTGATAATTATCTGCGCTTGCCAAATTCTCTTCGTAATGGTTGCAAGCTGAAACCGTCCACTCCATATTGGATTGCCCCACAGCAAAAAACACATCGCCGACCAAAACATTATGAATAGTGATTCTATTCGCTCCAGAATTTAAATAAATTTCAAAAGGTCCGCCGGCACTATGAGGCTTCATTTCAGCTTTCCATGCGCCTTTGTCATTGGCTTTTGCACTATATTTTTT
>JBILGG010000112.1:0-4975 GCA_044351165.1 Candidatus Caenarcanales bacterium
AATGAATACCACTCGCATAGCGGCATGAAGCGCACTATCAAGCAAGAAATAAAAGTAATCGAAAAAAACGAGATACTTATTAAGCTACTTTAATTGCTATTGTTTATCCAAAAAACTGTTATACAATAAAATTATATGAACTTCTTTGCAAGTGTAAATAATGCTTGGCTAATTGCCCTTTATCCCCTGGTTTCAGCTGTTTTAATCATGCTCTTTACCAATCGCTCTCGGCTGGTCTCGATGTCACTCTCGGTGATGGCGGTGGCGATCGGGCTTATTCACTCGTTAGTTTTATTTTTTAGTTTTCACGCGCCCGAGGCTTACGAAGCTAATTTAAGCTGGATAAAAGCTGGGGATTTCCATCTAGAGATCGGATGCCTAGTGGATCCGCTGACTATTGGTATGTTACTGACTGTTAATCTTGTCAGCTTACTTGTGCAAATCTATACCCACGGCTATATGAATGAGGATGAAGGTTACACGAGATTTTATTCTTATTTATCGCTATTTACTTTTTCAATGTTAGGACTGGTAATTTCGACTAATCTATTTCAGATGTATTTTTTCTGGGAGTTAGTGGGGGTTTGTTCCTTCTTGCTGATTGGGTTTTGGTGGTTCAAACCAAGCGCCGCCCATGCCTGCAAAAAAGCATTCGTGGTAAACCGTGTCGGAGACGCTGGCTTTTTACTCGGGCTTATAATGCTCTATTCTTTTACTCATGACTACTGGTTAAAACACTCTGCTAGTGCGACTTTGGCGTTTTCTAATATTCGATCAGCCGCTGAGTGGGCTGTGTTTAATAACGATCTTGCGCTAGTTGGACTTGTATCTTTGACCACGATTGGGATTTTGATTTTTATGGGTGCGGCGGCTAAATCCGCTCAATTCCCGCTCCACATCTGGCTTCCAGACGCGATGGAAGGTCCGACTCCGATATCGGCTCTTATCCACGCGGCGACTATGGTAGCGGCTGGAGTTTATTTACTTGCTAGAGTATTTCCGATTTATAGTATTGGCGGACTTGGTATCTTGCCCGTGGTTGCTTGGATCGGTGGGATCACTGCGATTTTCGCGGCGACCATCGCGTTTAGCCAAAACGATATCAAAAAAGCTCTTGCCTATTCTACTTGCTCGCAATTAGGTTATATGGTGATGGCGGCAGGGCTTGGAGCTCCCATTATTGCTATGTTTCACTTGATTACGCATGCGATGTTTAAGGCTATGTTGTTTTTGGGATCGGGCTCTGTAATTATGGGCTGTCACCACGAACAGGATATGAACGAGATGGGCGGACTTAGAAAGCACATGCCGATTACAGCAATTACGTTTTTGATTGGAACGCTCTCTATCGCTGGGTTTCCGCTGATGTCTGGCTTCTGGTCAAAAGATATGATTATCGCAGAAGCGTGGAATGTATCTAAGCCACTTTTTTGGATCGGCACTCTAACTGCCGGCATGACTGCTTTTTATATGTTTAGAATTTATTTTAAGACCTTCGAAGGAAAATATCGCGGACACGCTCACCCGCACGAAAGCCCGCTATCGGTCACTGTGCCTTTGATGGTGCTGGCTATCCCATCTGTGATTCTAGGTTTTTGGGGCTCGCCATTTATGGGCTTTTCTTTGCAAAAATATCTCGATCCTCATTACCACTCTCACCTGCATGAAGGTCAGTCTGCTCTAGGGTTTTTCCTCAATGAGCTTTCAGAACCCTTTGGATATCTACCTTTCATGATGTTTGTGATTGGTACGGTTATGGCATACTTGGTCTATGTCAAACAAATCAAAATCGGCTCAAACACTATAAACAAGTGGCTAAAAGAAAACCTCGCCACTGTTTATCAGGTCTCTCTCAACAAATGGTATATAGATGAGATTTATAACGCTGTAGTAGCTGTATTCATGGGCTTTTTCAGGATGAGCTGGAAATTATTCGAGAGAGTAATTATCGAAGGTATCGTCATAAACGGTCTTGCCTGGAGAGGTACAGAAGTAGTCGGCGAAGTTCTAAAAACTCAGCAATCCGGTAAGATCCAAAACTACGCCATCGTCATGGTGACAGCTCTTGCTGGTGCTATACTCTGGCTGATTTATGGTGTGGCTGGTTAGGGATTCGCTGAAAAACCATTTTTGAGGCGGAATCCGCTTAACAAGATTTTTTAGAATTCTGAACCATTAGTCCAAAATTCTAAAAAATCTAGAATTCTGGAGCAGTAGTCCAGAATTCTAGAAAAATGCTAGAATTTAGTCAGTACAATGGTTTTTAAGCGTAAAATTTTTGAAGATTTGGTTAATTCCCAAAAAAGCAAGAAAATTAGTTTGATTTTTGGACCGCGACAAGTGGGTAAAACTCATTTAATGAAAAGACTCGCCAAGCAAACCAAAAACTATAAATATTTTAAATCTCACCAGCCCATAACTGCCTTACAAAATCCTTGTAATTTAAAATTTCAATTCCATCTTCTGTCAATCTACTAGTATCCACAAGGCTCACCACAACCCGTTTCTTAACACAAGGCTGATCTTTTATGAGTTCTCTTAACCCATGCAATTCATCTTTTTTAATTTTATTAGTTGCCTTTGCTTCGATGGCGCAATCCATTTTGTTAATTACAAAATCTACCTCAGCTGAGCTATTGGCCAGTTTCCAATAACTTAAATCCCAAAATTTTTTTTTGTAAAGATTATAAGTCCTCAATTCATGGTAAACCCAATTCTCAAAAGCCTTTCCGAACAGCTCTGATTTGGGCTCGATAAAATTTCTTTTCAATAAAATATTTACCAAACCTATATCTGAATAATAAAATTTTGGACTTTGAATAACTTTTCTTTTGGGTCTAAAGGTGTAAGCCGGTAGAAAAGATCCCAGCAAAGTATCTTCAAGAATATGAAAATATTCCTTAATAGTATTGCTGGATACACCGCATTCTCTAGCGATATTTGAGTAACTTACAATCTCTGCATCACTAAAGGCAGATACTCTCAAAAACTCACTAAACACCGGCAAATTGCGCACCAAAGCTTCAGCGGCTATTTCTTCTTTTAGATATTCACTTAGATAAAAATTTTGTAATTCTTTAGCCTCTTGATATTCACTTAAATAATGCTTCGGTAAATAACCGTGATTAAGCATTTTAATTAGGTCGAATCGTTTTTGTAATTCATAAGCGTTAAAACCATAGAGTTCATACTTCATCGCTCGCCCACCAAGCAAATTAGCCTGCCCGAATTTTACTTTTCTAGCTGAAGAGCCGCAAAGAACAAATTTGAGATTATGCTCTTCAATCATCAAATGAACTTCATTTAGTAAGATGGGAATTTTTTGAATTTCGTCGATAATAATCGGATCAGAAGAATCAATTTTTTTATTTTTTAGAGCTAATAAAATTTCTTCTCTTAGTAACCAAGGCTCACTAATATATTTAAAATAAATCTGCGTGTTCAATAAATTTATATATAAGCTTTTGGGATAAGTTTTTTTGAGTAGAGTACTTTTACCTGTCTGCCTTGGCCCCCACATAAAAAAACTCTGCTTGGGTTTGACTGGTAATTTAAGAGCTCGGTTAATATCAATTTTTTTCATTTTTAAGTACTACTTCAAATTATCTCGTTTTTTTTAAGGTAACGCTTAAAATTATTATACCCAAAACCAAGAGAAAAACCTCCTAAAAACCTGTTTTTAGCAAAACCCACAGTCCTGATATACTTAATAAGGTTATGAAATCACCTTACAATAGAATTTTGCCTTCACTGAGATTGGTTGAGATGCCATCTTACGCTTTTGGACAGCTTGATGAAATCAAGATGGAACTGGTTCAAAAAGGTCAACAGCTTATAGATTTGTCTCTGGGCTCGCCAGACCATCCCACTCACCCACAGGTTTTGGAGGCGCTCAATAAAGGTATGCAAAAACTGCGCAACCAGCAATACCCCATATTCAGTGGGTTGCCGAGCTTTAAAGAAGCATGCTCGCAATGGTTCAAACAAAGATTCAACGTCCAGCTCGATCCTAAGACTAATATTTTGCCTCTAAACGGCTCTAAAGAAGGGATTGCGCATATCGCTTTTGCTTATATGCAAGAAGGTTTTCTTACTATTATCCCATCGCCTTATTATCCGGTGCACATGCGCGGTACAGTACTAGCTGGCGGTAATGTTTACGAGATGAAGCTCAAGCCTGAAAACGGCTATGTCGCTGATCTAGACTCGATTCCAGAGGATATTCTCGTCAGAGCAAAAATCATGATTATCAGCTACCCGCATAATCCTACAGGCGCGGTGGTAGATAAGGCCTACCTTCAAAAAGCTGTAAATATTTGCAAGGAATACAATATTTTATTGATAAACGATTTTGCATATTCTGAGATTTGGTTTGATAATAATAGACCACACTCCATACTTGAAGTGCGCGGTGGAATGGACGTAGCGATTGAGTTTCACACGTTTTCTAAGACCTATAACATGGCTGGTATGCGACTCGGGTTTGCGGTGGGTAATCCAGAAATTATTCAGACACTCTATAAACTAAAAACTAATATCGATTACGGAGTTTGTATGGGAATTCAAGAAGCGGGTATCGCCGCTATCGAGCTTGGGGACCAGTATAGAGAAAGTATCAGACTTGAGTATCAAAATCGCCGCAACTATGTTTTTACTAAACTTCATGAAATGGGTTTTGATGTGATGAATCCTGGCGGTGCGATGTACACCTGGATCCCAATCCCTGAGCGCTTCAAAGTCGCCAACAAAAACTCTTTTGATTTTGCGCTAGAAGTTCTGCGCGAGACAGGAGTGGCTCTAGTACCGGGTCTTACTTTTGGACGTCATGGTGAGGATTTTGTGAGATTAGCTTTTGTACAGAATCTCGAGCGCACGCAATTAGCCATGGAAAGGCTTGGCAACTATATCTGCTCAAAAGTTTAAGTTTTAGAGTTGTTAAGGATTCGCTAAAAAACAAAGTTTTGAAGCGAAATCC
>JBILGG010000113.1:0-4973 GCA_044351165.1 Candidatus Caenarcanales bacterium
GTAAGTGCGACAGACACCGATGTCGGTAAAACCTACTGTTCAAGCAAGATTATTTCTCGCTTGCTAGAGTCTAATTTATTCACGCCCGAACAAATCGCTTACTACAAGCCCGTCCAAACCGGCTCAGATAAAGATTTTGAGACTATAAAAAAACAATATCCAGATATCGCTATTTATAATAGTTATAATTTTAAATTCCCTGCTTCGCCAGATTACGCTAGCTGGCTCGAAGATGAGACCATAAATTTAGAAAAAATCAAAAATGATTTTCAAGAGATAAAATCCAAGCATAAATTTATAGTAGTAGAAGGCGCAGGCGGTTTAGCTGTCCCCTTGAATAATACAGAGATGGTGGCAGATCTAATAAAAGCCTTAGATTTAGAGTTAGTATTAGTGATTAGACCCGACCTGGGGACCATTAACCATAGCCTTTTGAGCCTAGCTTACGCACGCGAAAAAGGAATAAAAATTTGTGGCATAATAGTCTCTAAGAGATCTGAAGACCTAGATCCTGAGATTGCCCAGCGAAACTCATCAGCTATCGATTCTATAATCAAGCACGGTAATACCAGAGTCTTAGATCTCAATTCGCTTCCATGGACATAGACTACGATATCATAAAAGACTTTCAGACTACCAGCCAGCTCAATCAGGCAGTGGCTTCTATGATGATAGATGAATTCCAAAAACCAGGGCTCATACTTTTGCCACTAGGCAAAACTTTTGAAGAAGGGATTTATCCACTAGTAAACGAGCATTTTAGCTACGAAAGAATAAACGCCAGAGACCTCATTAACAGCCAAGATACCGTAATCTCCAAGAGCCACTCTATCCACCCCGAGCTAAAACTCTCTCACCTGGATGAATTGATTGAAGGTAATGTGGTTTTTTCTGAAACACTGCGCTCTACTCTCCCAGAGCCAATCAAACAATGCGGTAATAATTTTTATCCTATAGATATTAATAATCCAGAGGGTTTTGATCGCTTCATCAAGAGCGGCTCCGGACCAAGAGTGATATTTGCCGGTCTAGGACCGGATCCTGGCACAGCTCATATCGCTTTTATCGGCGAAGATTTTATTAACTCTAGCACCGCAATAGTTAATCTCTCCCAAAAAGCAAAAGAAAGTTATAACTGCCAGACAGCGATCACCATTGGAACGGACATTTTTAGATCAGCAAAACTCGAAAAAATCATAATAGTCGCTAAAGGCGAAGATAAGGCTCTTTCCTTACGAGCTGGTTTCCAAGACCCAGACACAGGACTTGGCTATCTCATCAAACACCACAAAAACAAAATCCAAATTTTTGCAGATCATCTTGTCTTGCAAAAACATAACTAATTATTTTTCTAGACCTTGAGTTAGGACCTCATGCCCAAAAGGTGTAACAAGGACATCATCTTCGATACGCACACCGATATTTTTTTCTGCGATATATAAACCAGGCTCAATGGTAGTCACCATGCCGGGTACATACTTAGTAGTTTTTTTATCGACACCGACATCATGCACATCCATCCCCAGAGAATGACCAGTGCCGTGCATATAATATTTTTTGATTTGCTCGGGATTATGCTTATCTTTTATATAACCAAGATCCGCTAAACCTTCTGCCATCAGCCTTGTAGTGAGCTCATGCGTCTCCAAAAAACTAAACCCTGGCTTAACAGAGTCTATTGCTTGCTTTTGAGCAGATAGCACCACATCATAAATATCTTTTTGCTGACGATTCATCTCTATACCAGCGCAATGCACGCGCGTTATATCACTTGCGTAATATTCATACTCACAGCCAGCATCTATCAAAACCAAATCACCTTTTTGGATAATTTTATTATTAAGCGTGTAATGCAGTACACAAGTGGATTTGCCGGAAGCCACGATCGCTGGATAAGCCCAACCGCTTGCGCCTTGGGACCTAAAAACATTATTTAACAAAGCTTCAATTTCATACTCATAAACACCTGGCTCTATATGCTCTTTTGCTACGCGGTGCGCCTGGACAGCGATTTGGGCTGATTTGCGCATAAGAGCTATTTCAGATTCAGATTTAATCGATCTTAGTCCATGCACAAAATCTTTTATATCTTTTGTGTGACTATAATTTTTATTAGTGTTAGGGATTTTTTCATCATCAAACTCATCAGCCTCAAAAGCAATATCGGCCTGAAAGTTTTTCATCGCTCCAGCAAGTCCCTCTCTATGACCTTCCCAAATACTATAAAGAGGGTCTATTGGCTGAACAAAAAGTGTGTAGGGATGATCGCAAAAAGGATCTAGAACCAGAATAGAATCAGCTTCGCTAAACCCTGTCAAATAGTAAAAATCACTATCTACTCTAAATGGGTATTTAACATCATTGCTAAATATTTTTTGCGGGCCGCTTCTAAAAACCGCTTTGTATTTGGTTTTATCGCGATTAGAGATATCTTGCAAAAAGTCTAAAACTTTTTTTCGTCTGATCTGAAATTCACTTTTACTAATCATACAACCTTCTTAAATGCTTGCTCTAGATCAGCAATTAAATCTTCTACGTTTTCTATTCCGACTGATAACCTAATTAAATTATCATAGATCCCAAGCTCCAAGCGGCGTTCACGAGGCACAGCCAAGTGAGTCATGCTCGCCGGATGACCTATCAAGCTCTCCACTCCGCCCAGCGATTCTGCTAATTGAAAAATATTAGTCGAGCTTACAAGTTTTTTTACAGATTCAAAATCCGCATCAAACTCAAAAGAAAGCATGCCATTATACATATCCATTTGTTTTTTGTAGAGTTCATGTTGAGGATGAGATTTTAAAACCGGACAGTGAACGGCTTTTACGCGAGGGTGTTTTTCTAACCACTCAGCGACCACCTGGCAATTAGCGTGATGCTGGCGCATTCTAACAGCAAGTGTTTTTATTCCCTTCATCAAGATCCACGAGTCAAATGGTCCCGCTAGTGAGCCTGTAGCGTTTTGGTTATAGGTAAAAGTCTCAGCCAGAGCGGGATCGCGCACTACTACAGCACCAATCAAAACATCCGAGTGCCCGCCTAAATATTTGGTACCACTGTGAATCACAATATCCACGCCCATTTCAAGCGGGCGCTGAAGAAACGGACTGGCGAAGGTATTATCAAAACCAATCATTATCTTAGTTTCAGGACTGCGACCCTTGTTTATGTTTGCGATGGCAGAGACGATTCCTCGAATATCACAAAGCCTCATCAGAGGATTAGTAGGCGATTCCAGCCAAACCAATCTGGTATTGGGTTTTATAGCTGATTCGATATTGCTAATATACCTTGCATCCACAAAATCAAACTCATAACCAAGCGGAGCCATAATCATATTAAACAATCTATGAGCGCCACCGTACAAATCACTACTAGAAATAATGTGATCACCGGGCTTAAAAATCTGCATAACAGCGTGGATAGCGGCTATCCCGGACGGATAAATAAAAGCCTTAAGTCCATTTTCAAGTGAAGCTAGGACCTCGGCAGCAGCTGTCCTGGTAGGGTTTCCGGTGCGCGAATAAGTATAGCCCTTGTTTTCATCAATGCCCACTTGAGTATAGGTAGAAGTTTGATAAATTGGGAAAACCGTAGCGCCCGTTGCTGGATCCGGCGCTTGCCCCACAAGTATCGAACGCGTTTCAAACCCCCAGGATTTTTCAAGTTCTTGTTGGGCTTTATTTAATTCCACCCGTGTCTTAAAATCTGATCTTTTCATTTAAACTCCTTGATAAAGCTAATTATCTCATGATAAAGCCCAGATCTAATCAGATTTTACCTCTTTTATCTTAACCTAAAGGTTGATTTTGCAAGCAAAAATACCTGTTTAAAAAACCAAAAAACTGGGAATAAAATACTTGTGGGTTGCTGTTGATGTTGAGGTTTTTATTTTTTCTTGGCGGAATTGTCGCGGGCTTTATGGCCGCAATATTTTTATTGCCTCTGCCTGGAAAAACCTTTTTCAATCGCATGTCACGCTTACCTAATGGGGTCAAAAACCTTATAGATAATGGTTTAGACCTGGGTAATGCGTTTTTAAAAATTGGTTTAACAATTTATAAAGAGCTACGTTTTGGGATAAATTTGGGGATAAATAAATCTAAAATAAGCGTCCATAAATTAAGGGAAAGGTTTCAAAACCAGCCAAATAGCTGGAAAGAAGCCAAATTTCCGCCTAAAAAAATAAAAGAGGTAAACACAAATGACGTTTAATATGGAAATAATTGATCTGATTTTAGTTATCAGCCTAGCTTTTTTGGCTTTAAGCTCGGTAATTTTTATCATTTTCTTCGTGCCCGTTCTAATCCAATTGGCAAGGACTCTTGAGGCGCTTCATACGCTAATTAGCTTGCTAAAAGATTATGTTATTGCTGTAAATAACAAAATAAACAGCGCTGGACAAACACTCAGCCAAGCCGGTGCTTTTTTATTTAACCTAGGCTCTAGTATTGGTGAGGGTTTTATGGATTTAGTAGGAAATGTTTTTAAGCGAAAATAAAAAGGAGTGCGATAAAATAGTAATCATGGAAAACAATAATAGAGGTAATGGATTTTTGAAATTCTTGTTTGGTATGTTTTTTGGCGTATTGGCCGGCTACCTAGTGGGAATTTTAACAGCGGACAGAACTGGCGCTCAGCTTAGAAGAGATATCGAAATGGGTTCTAGTGATTTTTTCGCGAACATGAGAGATAAACTTGAAGATCTAAAAGATCAAGCTACCGTCAAGATCAAGGATCTAAAAGACTTTGCTGATGAGAAACTCAGAAGATCAGCAGAAAATATTCAAGAGCAAGTTCACTCTCTTGGCAACCAGTTAGAAGAACTTACCAAAAGACAAAAAGCTGGCACAGCTAATAAAAACTAATTAAGTGATTTCTAGTTTTTATAACCGCCACAAAATTAAAATTATTACTCTAGCCCCGATTATATTGGGGCTGGGGTTTTTTACATATAGCGCTCTATTTGGACT
>JBILGG010000114.1:0-4971 GCA_044351165.1 Candidatus Caenarcanales bacterium
TTTGAGGACCATTATGAGCAAAACTTGACCAAAACTGAGTTTTAAAACTTTTTTCATCTAAAATACCAGCATTAAAATCTTTAATTATCAAAAGAAATCCTGGTAATTCATGAAAAAAACCTAGAAGTCTCGGCTCATTAGTAAATTGAGTACGTAGCTCATCAGTTGTTAAATCAGGATTTAATAGTGCTGAAATATTCTGCCCAAATTTTTCTTGAATTATTTGTTTAATTACTAGACTTGCTTTATTATTTGCTTTGCCTTGCAAAGTTTCTAAGAGTAAATCAGAATCAGGGCTTTTTGTAGTTAGTAAAGATTTAGCGTTAGCAGTTTTACCATAATCAGAAATAACGACCCCCGCGCTTAAATCTCTAATGTTTAACCGAGCTTTTTCAATATTTTTTTTCTGCTTTACTAGGCTTTCTAATACTCTTAATTGATGACGGGAATTATTTTGGCTAGCGCTCGAAGTTAGAGCATCCTTTTTTAGTGATCTTGCATAAGTTCTGACTTGTGAATTATTGGTCATATTATCTCTCCTTGTTTTTATTTGATTTAATTAATCGAACAAAAACAATATTATCAATGAAATAACATAATTTCAGCCTGAAGTTATCCCAAAATTGATCTAAAAAATCGATTAATTGCCTAAGGCAAAGTAATCTCAGCTTTAACACTTACAGCCATAGCTTTTTCTACTATCTTATTTTCGCCAGTTTGCCCGAGTTTGCTTGTCGTTAATGTATAAGGATTAAGCTTAGCGCTTAGAGTAAATTTTAGAACTTTTGTACTTGGATTATAATCCACTACTTTAAACTTGCCCTCAGCAGTTGAATCATTATTAGAAGCGTAAGAAGTAGTGGTGGTGCTGGTTCCCTTAACTTTTATAGAGGTTCCAAGCAAAGTCAAACTTACAGATGAATCGCCTTCAGAATCGTCGCCCACGCTTGCAACACCAAGCTCAAGACCTTTTTCGAGCTGAGCGACTTCACTGGAATCAAGAGTAATTGCAAGAGATCCAGAAGTCGTTCCCTTATTGCCGCCCAGAGTGATAATCACATCTTCAGCTAAATCATTGGCGACAGCACCAGTCGTAGAGACATACTGAATGGCACCGAACTTAACAGTGGCTTTATTATCAGCAAAAGCCGGAAGATTCAATAAGAGCAAAATCAAAACTAATAATTTTTTCATACGCTCATTATAACATTGATAATTAAATTAGCTCTTAAAGCCCTTGACGTCTGGCTTTGTGCCCTTTGCGATTTTTTTAATTGGAGCAGAATTACTGCCAGTCAGCGCGCCCATAGCTTTTTTTTGTTGCTTCGATAAACCCGAGCTCATCACTTGAGCGAATAAATCTTTAGGGTTAACGTCTTTATTGATGGGCGTTTCAGGCTGACCCATCATACCCATCATCGGACCAATAGTCTTAAACATCTTGGACATTTTAGTAAATTCAGAACTAAGCTTATCAATATCACTAGGCTCCAAACCCGCTCCCCGAGCGATTCTGGCGCGGCGAGATTTAGCACTTGGGTGCGAGGATAATAAATCAGGTTTTTTGCGCTCTTCTTTGGTCATGCTGGAAATAGCGATTTTAAATTTTTGGAATTTACTCACTCCTTGGGTGAGCACTTCGTTTTGGTTAGCTGGATTAACCCCAAACTGGGAGAGCATTTGACCCATACCAAGCATTTTAAAAATACCAGCAAAATCACCAAGCTTAGAAATCATATTCTGGAAGCTCAAAAATGTTTCGTAGTTAAAATTACCTTTTAAAAGTTCTGCTTCGAGTTTTTTGGACTCTTCTTCAGCGATACGCTCTTCAGCCTTTTCTACAAGCGATAATACATCACCCATCCCGAGAATCCGGCTGGCGATTCGATCAGGATAAAAGGTCTCAAGATCCTCAAGCTTCTCTCCGACTGAAGCTAACTTAATAGGTTTTTTACAAGCTTCGACTACCGAGAGTGCCGCGCCGCCCCGAGAGTCTGAATCCAGCTTGGTGAGAATGATTCCGGTGATTCCGATTTGGGTATTAAAGGTATCAGCTACATTAGCCGCTTCTTGACCAATTAGAGAATCAATCACCAAGAGCTTTTCAGAGGGCTTTATCTGCCTTTCCAAAAGCAAAAGCTCAGCCATCAGATCAGTATCGATCTGCAAGCGACCAGCTGTATCATAAATCAAAACTTGATTAGAATTTTTCTTAGCCTGCTCTTGCGCTCTGGCAGCGACTTCTAGCGGACTTGAGCAAATATAGGCTGTACCGTCATCATTGAGTATATCTAAAAAATCTACTCCAGCTTGCTGGGCTAAGATTTTTAATTGCTTAACAGCCGCGGGTCTTTGAAGATCGCAAGGCACAAGCAAGGGATTTAAGTTTTGGGATTTTAGTTTATAAGCGAGCTTCGCTGATGTAGTAGTTTTACCAGCTCCTTGGAGTCCTAGAAGCAAAATCGCTGAGGGAGCGGGTTCTAGCTTAAGCTTGCCGTCATCAGCCACGCCCGCGCCCAAAACCTCGACAAGCGAATCATAAATAATTTTTACTAATTGCTCGCCAGGCTTAACCCCGGTCAATACCTCAGATCCAAGCGCTTGCTCTTTTATACGGCTAGTAAAAAGTTTTACAGCCTTAAGTGATACATCGGCTTCTAATAGCTGTCTTTTTATTTCACTTAAAGACGAGTCTATATTTTCTTCGGTGATCTGCTTTTGACCACGGAGTTTTTGTATTGTTTCTTGGAGCTTAAAACCTAAAGAATCGAACATTTCGCTTTACGATAATAGCATTGATCCAAGCTAAAATCGCCTAATTTTGATATTCGCGCTAAACTTAAGCTCGTGGCTCATCTAACGAAATTTTTAATAATATTCTTTATAAGTATATTAAGTAACCTGCCCGGACAGGCATCTAGTCACCAAGAAAGCTCTTTTGTGGCTCTAAATCCCGCTATTGACGCCACTGATCTCTATGCTTTTACTAGTTACGAAAACTCAAAATCTGGGTATATAACTATTATAGCCAATTATCAGGGACTTCAAGATCCAAACGCAGGTCCCAATTATTTTTTGCCGGACCCGACCGCTCTTTATGAAATAAAAATAGACAACGACGGAGACGCTATTGAAGATCTGACGTTTAGATTCCGCTTCAAGCAAAAACTTGTAAACTCTAACGAAGGTCTTACTGTCACGATCAGCGATCAAGAAATTGCTATTCCTTTTATTAATAGCGGAGATTTTACCGTACTCGATCGCAGCAAACTCAATCGGGAAGTGACTTATACCGTAGAATTCTTAAGAAGTAAATCTAGCTATAACTACGGAGATAGTTTTAATGAAATCAAGGACGGAGTATTGCTAGAAAACGCTGCGGATGTTTTTTTACCAGAGTTCGCGCCGCCTAACCAAAAAACTTATCTCGTGCCAGAATATAATATCGGCTCAAAATCAATCTCTGACTATGATAGCTACGCTGATAACTATATTTATTCTATTACCATCCCCAAGAAAAACAAAAAATCACTCTGCACAGATCCCGCTCGAGTTTTTGCTGGACCGCGTAAAAACAGCTTCAAAGCCAATCTAGGAGGCATGTTTGATTTAGTAAACAAAGATCTTGAATCGGCAGAAAACTCAGCGACTGATGAGTTTAGTGAAAAAAATGTTTTTAGTATCGCACTAGAAATTCCAAAAGCTTGCTTAGATCTCAATGAAGATCAGCCTATAATCGGGGTTTGGACTACTGCTAATCTGCCAGCTAGAAGAATTCTTAGCAATAAACCTACATTTAGCCGCGCTAGTTTTACCACCACAAAAGATTATGTCCAAGTATCGCGTTTAGGTAATCCCTTCGTAAACCAGATGCTGATTGGGTTTAAAGACAAGGATCTTTTTAATGCTAGCAGACCGCGTCAAGATTCAAGTAATTTGTTTACTAATTACATACTCTATCCAGCGCTAGCAAGCTTGATTCAGAGCAATTCTACTTTAGTCGCGCCCACTGCTTTTCCGCGAGTGGACCTTGAAGAGCTTTTCTTGACTGGGTTTAGCGGGCTAAATAAATACACCAGATCCCAAAAAATCTCAGCTGATGTTTTGAGACTTAACACCGCGACCGCTCCTACAGCTAAAGCTAGCCAAAACCGTCTGGGCGTGCTAGGCGGCGATAATGCTGGCTGGCCAAATGGGCGCAGACCGGGAGATGATGTGAGCGATGTTTTTCTTAAATACCTTATGGGAGCGAACCTAGATCTTAGCGTCGCCCCAGAAAAAAACACCCCGCTTACAGACGGGGTGCTTACCAATGCTAATGATTACTTAGATGGGTTTCCTTATTTAGATGGTCCTTTAGGTAACTGATTTTTTAGTTTTAGTTAAGGAACAATTTTTTATTCAAACAAGTCATTAAAATATGCGGACTTATTGTCCGAATTTTTTCATGGGATCAAGATATTACAATCAATATTCTGCGGGGGATAATAATCCTCAACTTACGAATATTAATCGTTATACCAAAAGATACTTCGGTGTAACTCGCTACTCCAGCACCGCCCTTGAAGAACTAAATGAATTATCCAGAGAAATCCAAAACAAATATAACAAAAAAAAATTAACACCCCAAAGCTATAAACCTCAATTTCAAACACCCCAGCCTCTTTTACCCGCTCCCGTAAAAAAACTTGAAACGCCCTCAGCGTTTGAGCTTGATGAGGAGCTCACCGAGCTAAAACCCCAAAAACCCAAAAAACCCGCTAAGCCTAAAAAGCAATCAAAACCAGCGTTTCAGCCCGAGCAAAGACCAGAGCTCGAAAAGTTTTATGGCGAGAAATGGAGTTTTGATACAGGATTTTTAAAAAGTTCTTTTTGGCATACTGTGGTTATGATCGCTTTGATTCCTATAATCAATAGTTGTTTTATAAATCTATTTGCATTAAGCACTAATATAAACAAAAATTTCAAATT
>JBILGG010000115.1:0-4920 GCA_044351165.1 Candidatus Caenarcanales bacterium
GCGCCTTTAAGCCATGCGCGATTAAGCTTTGCGCCATTAAGCTCTGCGTCATTAAGCTTTGCGCCAACAAGATTTGCGTCATTAAGCTCTGCGTCATTAAGCTCTGCGCCAATAAGATTTGCGCCAATAAGATTTGCGTCATTAAGCTCTGCCCCGTCAAGGAAAGAATATTCTAAGGTTATACCGTGACGTTTAAGGAATTTTTCAAGCTGGAAATCTTCATTGTGTTTTACCTCACTTAAAAAATTACTTAGTTTTAAGGGTTCTGTTGTAATAAATCTTTTAAAGTTGCCACGCACATGAGCATTTGGATTAGATTCAATTCTTTCTACAAGTGTCCAAAAAGCTTTAAATTCTTCTTGTGCTGCTGGTGATTGCAATGTTTTAAAGATTTCAGGAAGGACTGGTTGACTTATATTACTGACTTTTTTATTAGAAAGCGCAATATTAGGATTTGGATGTACTTCCACTTCTGTAATCCCATCTGTAATAGGTTTTTGATCAGATAGGTTATTACCAGTACCCACTCCCGCCCCTACAAAAATAACATTATTATTTAAATCACCACTCATAATACATATTATAAACTTTTTATCTTAAACAGTAAAGAGTGGTTTCACCTAATTTTTAAAACTATCTTAGCGTTTCTAATTAATCCTAGGCGCTTGGGGCGCAAAAGCGCGGTGCCAGCGAATTTTAGCCTAAAAATTTCATCTAGCAACTCAGTATCGATAAAAGATTTTTTTACAAAAAGTTTTTTTATAAAATTAAAAGTTTCTGGCTTAGAGAATTTATGTCCTTCTAATTGATCTTGCAGGCTAGAGAGATTCTTGAAGCGATCTAGCTGGAGATCAAGAATTTCTGGTAAATAAAACCAATGCCCGAACCCGCTCTCTGGGCGGAACTCACTAAAAGTACTCGGAATAGATTTTTTGTTATAAGGGCAAATCACCTGACACAGATCACAGCCAAAAAACCACTCTCCAAATTTATCACTAAGTTCTTTTGGAATTTCGCCGCGGTTTTCGATGGTGTGATAACTAATACATTTTCTGCTATCTAGTTGGTATTCTTCTGGCAGAGCTTGAGTGGGGCAGATATCCATACAGCGGGTGCACCCACCGCAGGTAATAGATCCCTTATCAGCTAGTGCGCTATCTGGCTCTATCAGCGCATTTGGGCTGATATCTTCGCCCGCTAAATCTAGATCGGTGATAATCTCGGCGATAAAATTAAAACTTCCGTTTTGCCGCGAGATTAGTAGCGAGTTTCTGCCGCGAAACCCAAGCCCCGCTTTTTTGGCGAAGGATTTTTCTAAAAGCGGCACAGCATCCGTAAAAAATCTTGATTTACTAAAAATTTCTTTTAGCTCCGGGTGGTTTATCAGCTCTGAGATTTTGGCGCGCAGGACCTTGTGGTAATCGAGCCCCACGGCGTAAGCGGCGATGCGCCCATGCTGGCTAGAGGGTCTGGGCGGGCAGGGGCTGTAGTAATTGGCACTGAGCATGATTATGGTCTTAGCGTTTTCAAGTAGAAACTCGGGGCGCGCGTTTATGGGATTGTCTTTTAGCAGGTAGTTCATATCTGCCGCGTAGCCTTTTGAGCGCCAGGCTAAAAAATTTTTTTCTGATTGGATAAGAGGCTTAGCTGAAATAAATTTTATATCACTAAAACCTATTTCTCTAGCTAGCTTGGTGATGAGTTCTTGCACAAAATTTAAACAAACAACCCAGAAACCGAATCGCCAGTATAGATACGGCGAATTGCTTCTGCTAAAAACGGAGCGATAGAAACTTGTTTGATTTTTTTGGATTGGATCCAAATCGGAGCGAGCGGAATAGAATTGGTGATGATCAGCTCTTCGATGGGCGATGCTTCTACTCTTTCGTAAGCTGGTCCAGAAAGCACTCCATGACTCGAAAGCGCGTAAATTTTTTGTGCGCCCTTGTCTTTTAGTAGCTGAGCGGCTTTGCACATAGTGCCGGCTGTATCGATCAGATCGTCCACTAGGATCGCGGTCTTGCCTTTAACATCACCGATCACATTCATCACCTCGACGACGTTTTGCTGGTCGTGCATTCGGCGCTTATCGACAATAGCGATCGGCGCATCGCCAAGTCGCTTAGCGTAAGCGCGCGCGCGCGCCACTCCGCCGACATCAGGCGAAACGATAACGAGATTCTCGCAATCGATAAATCTTTTTACATAGTCGATCAAGACTGGCGCGGCATGAACATGATCGATCAAGCAATCAAAAAATCCTATAATCTGCTCAGAGTGGAGATCCAAGCACAGCACTCGATCTGCGCCCGCTTCAGCGATTAGCTTGGCGACTAGCTTGCTGGTGATCGGCTCTCTGCCAGCGGCTTTGCGGTCTTGACGCGCGTATCCAAAATACGGCATAACTACATTTATGGTCTTAGCTGAGGCGCGCTTGAGCGCGTCGATAATAATCAAAAGCTCGACTAGATTTTCATTAACGGGCATGTGAGTCGGCTGTACCAAAAACACTTCACAGCCTCTAACGCTCTCCTGGACTTGAACGTAGAGCTCCCCGTCTGCAAATGGTTTTATATTTATTTTGCCCAGCTCAAGCCCGAGCTCTTTTGCTATCTCCATCCCCAAAAGCGGATTAGCGCGGCCAGAAAAAATTTTTATTTGCTTTTGCTCTTGTTCTAGATTCTTAAGTTTTTCAGGCAAGCTAAGTACATCATCCATTTTTTTTGACATAATATGTATATCTTATTATAACAATTCAAGGATAATTTTTCATAATTATTAGCTCAGCTTGGCTTTTTTGGCAGGTGAAAATCCCAAAAAAAAGTGGCATAATATACTTATGTGCCCTAATTGTGTGCTAAATCAAGCGGGTGCCTGGCCTTGGATGGGACCGGGGCTGATTTGCCTTTTATTTATGGTGTTTGCTGGGTATTTTATGCTCAGAGCCAAGCAAGACGGAGAATTTAAGGGTGATGAGGAAGACCCTAAATACTCGGTTTTTGATGAATCATAAAAATAATTTTTTTAAATAAAAAAAATAAGATAATCTGAGATTTATTCTTTTGATTTGTTTATACTTATAATTATGACTTTTCGTTTGACTCGGCTTGTCAATATTTGTAACCAAGGCCTATCAGAGTCCAAAAAAACACGCCTACCAAAAAGAAGTTCTGGTATCAAGAAGTGCAAAGAAGGCCCATCAGAGTCCAAAAAAACACGCCTACTAAAATCTAAATCCTTAGACTTAAAACTAAATAATATAAATAATATAACCGAAACAATTAATAGCAACAAAATAAATTTAAAAAGAGAATACAATAAACAAGAATTTAGTCTTCAAGGTCATTTTAATAAAGTTCTCAACCAGGTCAATCAAGTCTTTAATTCACAAGACCCTATTATCACTATTGCAGATAAAAAAACCGAAACCCCCTTATTAATCAAGCTATCTGATCTTCTAAGGGCGATGTTTAAGGACGCTAATCCTTTTAAAAAAAAATCAGACACTGCTTATCTAAAAAGTTTTTTTGATATTTTCTTTACTAGCTCTATAAAAATTAAGGGCTTAAAACTAGCCCAATCCGATATTTTTAAAAAATATTTTTCTAAAGGTGCTTTTAATGAATTTAGAACTAAGCTTGCTTTGTTTTATTTAAAATCAGCAAACATTATAAAAGATTTTGTTCAAGTCCCGACTAATTCAATATTAGATCATAAGGGTTTTGATTTTTTAATTCAAAAAAACGAAAATAATGGATCAGATAGAATTATGGCTCTTCAGGTTAAATCGTCTGATCATTATGTAAAGAGATTTAATGGTGAGAAACAATCTAAGAGAAAGAAGAAATTTTCAAGAGGACACAATAAGAGAGTAAGACATGATCGCTTTCATAAAGGTCATGGTTCAAATTATCATAAGCCTTCTAAAACTTCAAAAACAGGAATACTCTGCATTAATGCGGGCGAAAAGTCTCTTCCAGATATTGCTAATGATATTAAATCAGCGATCGAGAGCTCAAGTATTAGAAGCATCCCCGTATCAAGGTTCTCTGAAGACACCTCCCAATGGCTTGATACTTTGATTGGAGGTTTCTCCAAAAAAACTACCCAAGCAGGATAGAAATATCCACATTATTAGATTGTGTAAACACCGACCCGACGGAGATATAATCTACTCCGGTTTTGGCGTAGTCAATAATATTAGTTTTATTTATGCCACCGCTTGCTTCTACCTGGATTTCGGGGCGAGCTTGGCGAATCTGGCTGATGATGGGCTTTAGAGAGTCGGGGCTAAAATTATCCAGCATGATGATATCGATTTTTTCTTTTAGGATCTCACCGAGCTTAGATAAATTATCGCTATTGATTTCGACTTCTATTTTTATTTTATCGAGATTTTTTTCAGCAAGCTTAGTTCTCATGGCGCGAATGCTGGTGATGAGATCTAGCCCCAAAACCGCTAGATGATTTTCTTTTAGCATAATCATAGAGCTCAAACTGGCTCTATGATTGGTTCCGCCGCCTGCCCTAAAAGCTTCTTTTTCAAGAGTTCTGAGCCCAGGCATGGTTTTGCGGGTGTCAAGAAGTGTTACAGGAAAATCTTTTATTAGATCATTTAGTTTTTTGGTTGCGCTTGCTATTCCGCTGAGTCTTTGCAAAAAATTAAGTATGGTGCGTTCCGCTCCTAGAGCCAGAATCGCACTTGAGCGGATGGTAAATAAAATATCTCCAGATTTAAACTCTGCTCCATCTTGAGCGAGCACTTGAATTTCAGCGCGCTCAAGAGGCTCTAGCTGAAACTCGCTTACTAAAAGCTCTTGGTAGCTATCTAAGATTTTTTGGACTAAATGCCCGCAAGCCATCACCCCATCAGCCTTGGCAACAAGCTGCGCGCAGATTGTTTTTTTAAAATCGGGTATT
>JBILGG010000116.1:0-4918 GCA_044351165.1 Candidatus Caenarcanales bacterium
GGACACGCTAATAAACTAATTAAGCAAACTAAACTACTTAAGCTTTTTAAGTACTTCATCACTGACGTCAATTCCTCCAAACAAGACCGCTTCTTTTATCATGACGGCATCATACTTGCCTTCTTTTGCTACTGTTTCGATAGCGGCTTTAATATTAGCTTCGATTTCATCACTTTTTTTATTTGTATCATCTTCTAGCTTGCGAGCTTCTGGCTCAATTTCTAAGCGCATTTGCTCAGCTAGCATTTGTATCTCTGTTTCAGTTTTTTTGGCAGCCTTAGCCTGTTCAATGAGGTTTTTTTTATCAGCGATCTTCTTATTGAGATCAGCTTCAGCTTTAGCTAAGTCTTGTAACATTTTTTGGGCGACTGAATACTCTTGAAGCACCCGATTAGAGTCAACTACAGCCACTTTTAGGGCACTGACGGGCAAACTAATAAAAATGTATATCAAAAGTAAATATAAATAAGAAAGTTTACTGGTTAAATTTGGTTTTTGCATATAGACTTTATTATATCCCTTTAGTTAAAATAGTGACTAGGATAAATTAGATGAAAACCTTTAGAAAATTTTCAAGGAAGCTTATAGTTATTTTGTTTTGCGCCTTTATGATGAGCGCTTGTTCCAATAATATTTTTGGAGGCGGCTCTAAATCAGATGGTTCTAAAGTCACTATTTACTTTACCAAAGCCAGTAAAGAGCTCGGTGTCGTGTTAATACCCGTTACCCGCAAAATCCCAGCTGGTAAAAATCCCTACGAGACTGCTGTCACTGAATTATTTCTGGGCCCTACACTTGAAGAAAGAGAAAAACTCGAACTTAATACTGAAATTCCTGAAGGCTCAAGGCTAGTAAAAGTCAATGAAGACGAAAAAGAAATCCTAATTGATATAAGTAGTCAGTTTATGAGTGGAGGTGGATCTGAAAGTATGCAAGTAAGATTCAGACAATTAAGAGAAACAATTTTAACGCTAGCAAAAGGGCGCCCTGTCTACCTTTTGATTGACGGCGAAAAAGTAAAAACTATTGGCGGCGAGGGAGTAGTAGTGCCGCAACCACTTGGTAAAAAACTTCGTTAATTTGTTTTGGATAGTTCTACTCTAAATACTTTTGCAATCAAAAATCTTGAAGAGCTAAAAAGCTTTACTAGCTTGACTTTGCTTGGTTTAGAACAATCCTTACAAGGACAAGATCTATGCTTTTTATTTTTTGCTCCGATGGGAGCTGGTAAAACGACCTTAATAAGAGAGTTTGGACAAGCATTGGAGATAAAAGAAAATATCACTAGTCCTACTTTTGTGGGAATGAATGAATACCATTGTGATGGTTTTAATTTTTATCATTTTGATCTATATCAAGTGGGAATTAAGTTTGAGGACTTGGCTGAAATTTTTAGCTCATCGACAAGAAATATTCTAGTAATCGAATGGGCTGAGAAGCTAGAACCCGCTCACCTAGATTATCTCAACAAAAACTGCACACCCATCAAAATTAACATCAGCGTTAATCCTGATGAAAGCCGTATTATAGAATTAGCTTAATCAAGACTTTTTAGTAAGCTGTAAACCCGCCAAAGCCTCTTGGCGAGCTGAATCGTGGTTAACGAGCGGGAAGGGGTAATTATCACCGAGCCTAACTCCTGCCGATTGTAAAATTAACGGAGGTGCGTCAAAAGGCTGATGAATCCACTCATCTGGAAGCTTAGCAAGCTCTGGACACCACTTGCGCACATAAGCGCCGTGAGGATCAAACTTAGCTCCTTGCAGCATCGGATTAAAAATTCTAAAAAACGGACTAGCATCTACTCCAGATCCAGCCACCCACTGCCAGCCCATAGAATTATTGGCCAAATCTGCATCAAATAAAGTATCCCAAAACCACTTAGCGCCCTCTTGCCAATGAATCAAAAGATCTTTTATCAAAAAAGACCCGACTATCATACGAGTACGGTTATGCATCCAGCCTGTCTCCCAAAGTTCACGCATACCAGCATCTACGATAGGATAGCCTGTCTGACCGAGTTTCCAGGCTTCTAAAAATTTTTTATTAGCCTTCCAGGGGAAATTATCAAACTCGGGTTTTAGATTATTAACGGTACTATCAGGAAAATGAAACATTATATAATGCGCAAACTCTCTCCAGATCAGCTGTCTGGTAAAAGCCTCGTAACCTTGAGCTGTTTTCCAAATCTGAAAAGGACTAATCTCCCCAAAATGCAAATGCGCAGCTAGCCTAGAGGTTCCGACTAGATCAGGACGATCTCTCAATTCTTTATACTCACCTGCTGATTTTTTAGTAAAGTTTTTAAGAAGCTCAAACCCGCTCCAATAGCCGCACTGCGCATAATTAAGCATTTTAGATTGCCATTTTTTTTGCCAAGCGGTATTAGGCTCAAGAAGCCCTAGTTGAGCTAGGCTTAAAGATTTGAGCTTAGGTAAATCTAGATCGAGATTCTTAGTGAATTGCTGAATTTGCTTAGGGTAGTTCTGAACGACTTGAGTCTCGATCAAGGTCAGGAGATGCTTATAAAAAGGCGTGAAAACTTTAAATGGAGTGCCTTGTTGGTTTTTGATTTGCTCAGGATCGAATAATAATGAACCATTAAAAATTTTTACTTCTACTTGCTTACTTAGAGCCTGCTCAATTTTTCTATCGCGCTCTAATAACTTAGGCTCGTATCTTTTATTCCAAATTACTAAATTAGCTTTAGTCTCTCCAATCAGCTCCTCGAGTGCTTCTCGAGATGGTCCGTGACGATAAATTAAATCCAAGCCAAGATTTTGTAATTCCTCTTGTAAAGCTTTTAGGCTGTTGTGGAGCCACAAGCGGGTTGCAGAGCCTGGCTCCCAAGGTTTTTCTTCACTTGGAGCCCAAATAAAAACTGGAATAGGGATAAGATTATTTTTTAGAGCATAAATAAAAGCTGGGTTATCTGATACTCTCAAATCATTTTTTAACCAGATAACTACTTTGTTTGATTGCATATCCTATAATTATAATAGGATTTACTGGAAAATAATTAAGAGGCAAAAATGAAGATACTCATCACCGGAGCTAATGGCTATATCGGGCAAAGGCTAATTCTATCCTTACTTTCACAAGGTCATAAGATAGTTTGCCTTGTTCGAGAAGCATATAGGTTTGATAAGAAAAAATTTTTTAATTACGATGGTAGTTTTTATCTACCTGACGGAGTCGAGCTCAAGAGCCATGAAGCCAAGCCAGAAGATTTAGAGGTTATCACAGGCGATTTACTGGACCCAAGTTCGCTTGGCAATATTCCCGAGGACATCGATATCGCTTACTACCTAGTACACTCAATGAGCACCAAGAATCGAAGTGATTTTGATGTGATGGAAATCCAGTGCGCTCACAATTTTAGTGAAGCTATCAAAAAAACCAAAACCCAGCAAATCATCTACCTGAGCGGGATTAGTAATGATGATAATTTATCACGGCACTTAAGCTCGCGCAAGCACGTAGAAGAAATTTTAAAAGAATCAAAAATTCCGCTCACCGTTTTACGAGCGGCTATTATAATCGGCTCTGGGAGCGCGTCATTCGAGATCATTAGAGATCTTGTAGAAAAATTACCTTTTATGGTCGCACCTAAGTGGCTTAATGTCCGATGCCAGCCGATAGCTGTGCGCAATGTGATCCAATACATGACAGGCGTAATCGGCAAGCATGAATGTTACGATAAAGTTTTTGATATCGGCGGTCCCGAAATCCTAACCTATAAACAAATGCTATTTGGCTACGCCCGAGTCAGAGGACTAAAAAGATGGATAATCACTCTGCCGGTGCTAACTCCCAGGTTATCAGCTTACTGGCTACATTTTATTACTTCCACCAATTACGCTCTGGCACGAACTTTGGTGAGTAGTCTAAAAAACGAAGTCGTCTGCAAACTTGGTAATATCCAAGAAATCATCCCCCTAAAACTTATCAATTACGAAGATGCCATTAATAAAGCTTTATACCGAATTTCAAGAGACGAAATCCCGTCCAGCTGGCGTGACGCGCTAAATATCAAAACCGCTTTTTGTAATATTTTTGCTCGAAACGCACATGTCCCGAGATACGGATGTTTTTTTGATATTCGCACTGTTGAGTTTGATAGGAATATAGACGAAGTCAGAGATAATGTCTGGATGATAGGTGGCAAGCGGGGTTGGTACTATTTTAATTGGGCTTGGAAGCTAAGAGGAAATTTCGACAAACTCATCGGCGGTGTAGGTCTAAGACGCGGACGCCGTGCTGATAAGGATTTGCAAGTGGGGGACGCTGTTGATTTTTGGAGAGTTTTGCAAGCCGATTACGAAAATAGATATTTAGTTTTGTTTGCTGAGATGAAACTTCCTGGAGAAGCCTGGCTAGAATTCAGGCTCGAGAAGCTTGATAACGGCAGAAACAAACTCACTCAAAAAGCGACTTTCCGCCCCAGGGGCATACTCGGTAGATTGTATTGGTACGCACTTACACCAATTCATTTTTTTATTTTTCAAGGTATGGCAAATGAAATAGTAAATTACAAGCGCAGAGATTTTTACACAGCTTTACCAGCGCAAAAGCCTGAAGCCCACGCCCACTGAAAGTTATAGCCACCTAACCATCCAGTCACATCGACCACTTCTCCTACGAAGTATAGTCCTGGTACTTTTTTGGATTCCATGGTTTTAGAGCTCAGTTCATTAGTATCTACTCCGCCAGCAGTAACTTCCGCTTTTGAAAAACCCTCTGTATCATCAGGCACTAAAACCCAATGATTAAGGCTGTTAGCGATTGATTTGAGAAGATTTTCGGGCATTTCAGCGATAGGATTATCAGGAAGATTCTTCAAGTCGGGGAATTGCTTAATAAAATCATCCGTAAAAACCGCTTGGCGATTGAGTTTAGTCTTAGATTCGTCGTGCAA
>JBILGG010000117.1:0-4898 GCA_044351165.1 Candidatus Caenarcanales bacterium
TTCGATTTTTCCGGTTTTTAGATTTTTGGTGGTGACAGAAGTGACACCGAGCATATCGCCGTTAATCTTCTCAACGACTGTGTCCCAGATGATTTCGGTCTTGGGATTTTTCTTGAAACGGTCTTGGAGAATTCGCTCCGCGCGCAGTTCGTCTCTGCGGTGTATAAGAGTAACTTTACTTGCGTAGCTGGTCAAAAAATTTCCTTCTTCGACAGCTGAAGATCCGCCCCCGATCACCACTAGCTCTCTACCCTTAAAAAACGCTCCATCACAAACAGCACAATAGCTCACGCCCTTGCCTGAAAACTCTTCTTCTCCGGGCACGCCTAGCTTGCGGTGCTCTGAGCCGCTTGCGATAATTACGGTCTGCGCCAAAAATTCTTTGTCGCCGGCCCAGATTTTTTTGGGCTGAGAATTTAGATCGATTTTTTTGACGGGTAGGTCAGTGATGATCTGGCACCCAAATCTTTTGGTCTGCGCTTCCATCGCATCTGAGATCTGCGGTCCGGTCATGTGGTCCATGCCGGGGTAGTTTTCGATGTCTTTTGTTGCTTGTAATTGTCCGCCGACTATGCCTTTTTCCAGGATGAGGGTTTTAAGATTACCCCTCGCGGCGTAAAGTCCAGCAGATAAGCCCGCCGGCCCCGCTCCGATGATGATACAGTCAAAAATTTCGGTGGTCATAAGTATAATTGTAGTTTATCTTGGGGTTGGGTGGAAAAGCCTTGAAATATAAGGGTTTTTTAATAAAAGTTTGTTTTATTTAGAATGAGTACATGTAGTTATTATAAAGGACAACGTAGTTTGATTTATGGTGGTGTTGGATGATAAGGTAGTTGGGTCTTTGGAAAAAGTAATTGGCCGCGTTATGAGCGCAATTTGAATATCTTGAAGCCCTTTTAGCTGACGGTAGAATAGGAGAATTTTAAAATGACTTTAGTGAGCTTGCTCGCGAGCATAACCCAGCTCATATCAATGAGTTGCTAAAGGCATTGTTGATTAGATCATTAGGTCAAGGTCGGGCACAATCTGTTGATGCGATTTTAGACTCTTTTCAGTCAACGAAAAGCAAAGTGCAAAAATTTTGAGGCTCTTGGACGAAATGATATATTGCATGTGCTGTCTAATATTGCTAATAGATCTTGCTCTGAATCTAAGGGTCAATATAGTGTTCAGCTTGGTCAGGAGGCTCGATTATTTAAGAGACTAATCTATTTTGTCAAAGATGATACTAAAGCCATGCCGCAAATATATGCAATGAAATAAGCTTTTTAAATCGTCTTTTTTTGGGGTAAAGGGGTTCATGAGTTAAGCTGCTAGCTTAAAGATCCCCTGAAACCCTTGTTTCAAATCCATTAAGCCTTTCATTAAAACTCCAGGCATATTTTGTAGAACTTGTTGTTTTTGTTTTTCAGGAATAGCCGGATTATCATTTGACATAATTTCTATACTCCCATCGCTGAGAGTCTGCATGCGATTTACGATAGGTTTAGCTAGACTTCGTCCAATAATTAAATGTCTAGTTGATTGAGCTTGTTCTAAAGCATTATCAGGATTATTTGGGGAAAATTCAGGTTCAACAGAAAAAGTTAAGTCAGCGTTTGAGCTTTTATGAATTGTTCTTGCAATTCTTTGTAAATCTTTATGTAAATTTTTTGAAAATTCACCATGAATATTATTTAAATTAAAGCCATCTGCTTCTGGGACAATTTTAATTGCATCCATATTATTCTCTTTGGATTGAAAAAGAAAAAATTTATATTCTTTAGAGTTATGAGTTGTTGTCAATTCAGCAAATTTACCAGGTTGCCCTGTAGCTTCTTTTAATTGGTATTGTAGTTTTAGTTTTGGTAGCAATCTTTTAAGATCACCTATTATTAAATTGGTATTCTGAGCGTTCGGAGTCAAATTATTTTGAAAGACACATGATGTAAAGCCAAGATTATTTAAACTAGCAAGCATATTATAGATAATAGCATGAATCTGGGAATTTGTCAGTATGCTTTAAAGATAGTGGTTTTAACTTATTTATCTATTATTTGCCCTAATATTATCGTTGAGAATATTGCCATTCTCGTCAGCAAAGATTAGCCTTTGATTTCGAGCAGCTGCAATATTCAGCATCTCATTATAGGTTTTATAGTCTTCCCTACTAAATCCATCCGCTGATCTTGAGTTCGTAAGAATAGATTCTGGTTGATTGATTCTTATAACTGCTGTTGCATTTTGTTGTTGGCTTAATGCTAGTAAAGCTCTAAACTGTCTTCCATCATCACTATTGTATTTATTTCTCATTGTTGAGGCTGCATTTTTAATTTCTTGTAAGTAACGCTGGTCCTGAGCATCGTCACCAAGTTTGCCATGAGTCACAAGATCTATTTCTCTTGCAATATATCTACCTGATTGGGCATCATATACAATAGTTGCAGCTTTTTTTCTTGCAGTGAGTGTACCGTTATCACTCATAATTAATTTACTTTCTTGATTGCTGCCATTTCTTACCGTAATAGGTTCTCCCTTATTATCAAGGACCTCATAAGAAGTAGGACTTATTTGTCGTAAACTAAGTCCATGTTTAGTACCATCTGGGTGTATAAGATCATACGACGTGGCAAGAGTTTGCCCATTACTATCAATAATTCTGTCACTAATAATACCTGTTCCATTAAGTGGGCTACTGTTTCTCCCTAATTCTATATCCTTAAGCAGGACGTTTCTTTCAGCAAACACACCTTGCATCTTTTGATTAAGGCTACCCGGATTATTATCCTCAATTTTAAACTGTTTGAATTGCTCCATATCACTTTTTAGTAGTGAGTTGGGGAAATGTTTTTGTAGTTCTTTAATATTACTAAGATATTGATCAAAATTTGCCATTGCTTTTATTGAGTTAAGATACTGTGCAATCTGGTGCGCTGCTCGTACTTGAGTAGGCATAGGCTTAGTTTTGGTAGCAGGATCCATTAATTCATAAGCTGCATCCTTAATTTTTGGATCCACAGCATCAAGTTCTTTTTGCATTTGTTTCCAAGCACCTTTTTCATTAAGTTCTGTTTTCACAGCTGCGAGCGCTTTTTTAAATATTTCACTGTTTTCTGGTCTTTCAATTTTTCTATTTAGAATTTCTTTTCTTTTTTGGCTGAGTTTTTCTAAGTTTTTCTTTTTATTTGTGTCAGTTTTTGGTTTAGATCCCTCTGCCGTAATTTCTTCTTGGATTCTAATAAGTTCCTGCAGTTGTAATCTTTTTGCTGCTACTTCAAGGCTTAGTTGTTCATGAGTATTGATATTCTCCACTCTTAATTTTAAGGCTTCTAGTTCAGACTCGTTTTTAGGTCTTAATACAGCTTCTGAAGTCATTTCAGCGAGTTTTTGCTGATGATCCTTAACCTGATCCTGAGCCGATTTGGCACTTTCTAACAAAGCTTCAATTTGGTGTTTTTGAGAAGGATCTTTCAAAATCCTGGGATTATTTTCAATTAATTTAATTACGGTACTTAATTCGTCAGTAATAATTTTTTGTTCTTTGGTTGATAAAGCTTCAGAAAGAGTGTCTCGGATTTTTGGATCAACATCTTCTAGGATACCTTTTGCGTCTTTTATGCTTTCAATAGTATCTTCAATTTTCTCTAATTGATCCTCAATTAATTTTTCAGCTATACTCGTGTCGATTTTTTGATTTAGTTTAGCCTCATCGGATCCGTTACCAAAACTCGTCTGCTCCAAATGCCTTCTATTAGGGTTTACGTTATGTTCGTAGTCTTTTTTATATTGCTGAAGGTAAGTATCATTAATGCCATACTCGTCTGCAATTTTAAGAGCCTCAGCATGATTACCTTCACGAATTAACCTGGTCATTTCCTGTAAAGGTTCTTTAAGAGCTTGTTTGCCTGGAGATACATTGCTAGCTTCTGCATGAGCTTGTAGGGCCTCTCCTTTGACTCTCATCGCAAGCTCTCTTTGAGCTCTTATTGCAATATAAGCTTCTTGTGGCATTGGATGACCACTTTTTGTTTTGAGTGGATCAAGAGGTTTTTCTCTAGCGTGTGATTGAGCTTCTTCGCGAATAATCGCTTGTGCTCTTTTATTACCTTTCTTCGCCGCGGCAAGGAGTCCATGTCGGGCCGCAGAATCTACACTTATTAGTTTGCCTGCGTTATCATATCTAACAGTGTTTTTTGCTTGTATTCCTGAAGGTAAATCATCTGTAATTCTAATTGGCAGTAGATTAGATGTATCCATGCCAGCTTTTTTTGCATAAGTAATAATATTATTGAGTTCATTAACTTTAGTTTCATTTAAAGTTTTAGGATCAATGGAGTTAAAAATATCTTGGATTTTTTTTTGAATTTCTGGACTGTACTCTATTTTGCCTTGCTTAAGATCAAGAACAATTTTATCTATGTCACCGATTGCGTTTTCTCGTGCTTGAATATCTTTAGGCTTAAGACTTAAATCACTAATGAATCCCTCAGCTTTTGCTCTATAATTAGGATAATTTCTTGCAAGTCCTTCAGCTAAGCGCCCAACTTTAAATGAATCAAGATTTCTAACATTGTAAGAAGCTTCTGATATAACTTTATTTATACTTTCTAACATTAAAGACCTGAAAGTATCACTATTTGTGATGGCTGATTGTTCTAATCCAAGTCTATGTAGTTTTGAAAATGCATCAGCAAGCTCCTGATCACTAGCCTTGTTTTTTTGTAGCTCTTCTAAGGCTTTTAGTTGTTTATTGATTGTTTCGTTAAGTTCTGTTAGATGATCAGTAACAATCTTTTGATCTCTATCATTTTCTTTAAATTTTTTATGCAAAGCACGATCAACTTCCAAGACAACTCCTGATTCTTCGCTACCAGAGAGTTTCCCTTTGAGATAAGCTAAATCTGCTTTTTCTCTGA
>JBILGG010000161.1:0-3983 GCA_044351165.1 Candidatus Caenarcanales bacterium
TTTTTCTGGGTTTTTCATGTTTTTTTCTAGGGCTTGCTGAAAATCTTGAAAATCTATTTGGGTTTCGAGTTTTAGTAAATATCCCATCATCACCATATTAATATTCATCACATCGGGAGCTAATTTTCGAAAAGGAAAAGCATGAACTTCAACATTATTAGGATTTTTTAGCTGATTAATAAGAGTTTCTTCGATAATTATTTTAGCTGGGGGCTTTAAGCTAGATACCATATCTGATGAGCGTTTCAGACCATCTGTCGAGCTGATTAATAGATAATTAATCGGATCAATTCCAGTATAAAAAATTTCATCTGACGAAATAATCAATTCTGATATCGAAAATCCTGTACCGATAGTTACCGGGTTATCATTGGTTTGTAAAATATTCAGACCATTACGAACCGAGCTCTCTGAAAGGATTTTAGTAGCGAACTGAACACCTTCACCAGCTGAACCTGCTAGCACCAGTGATATGGGAGATTTTAGCTGAGTAAATTTATTTACGTTTATAGGCTTAAAACTCTCTGAGGGAGCGGTCTTAGGGAAGGCTGAATTATAAATATTGCCGTAGTTTTCTCTTTTGATTTCGCTAATTACCCCAAGCTCGCCAGCGTCCATATTCTCCAGAATTTCTTGAACATCGGATTTGGTCATTTTATTCCATTTGGTAGCGTAGCCTGTGCAGAGCTCCACGACCTCGATTAGAGAAAATCCAGGATATTCGATCGCTGATTTTATAGCTAGATCCAGATCTTTATCTGTCGCTAGTTTACGGCTCAAATACCCAGCATGAGAAGCTTTTAGAATATTCGCTATATGCAAACCTGGGCTTAGATTACCGCTCATAGTAGTAGCGGTGCGGAAATTTTCTGGTGTCAGACCGGAATTTTGTCCGCCGGTCATTCCATAAACAAAATTATTATGCAAAATCACTGTTAGATTGACATTGAGCTTGGCGGCTTCGATTAAATGCAATAGTCCAATTGTCGCTCCGCCATCTCCGATCATGATGATATGAATAGCATCGTTATCAAACAAAATCTGATCAGCCAGCTGAAGCCCAGTCGCCACCGCTGTCGAACGCCCGTGAGTGGTGTGAATAGTATTAGTTAAGAATAATTTATCGACAAGACCCACACAGCCGATATCTGTTATTAGATTAATTTTGCTGGGCTTGATATTAAGTTTTTCAAGAGCTGATCCTAGAGATTTATTTATCCAGGTATGCCCGCAACCCGCGCAGTAAGGGTATTCTGGCTCGTCGACCATATATTTATACTCAAGGTTCATTTTATTGCCTCCAAGATTTTTTCTGGTCTGATGATTCCAGCAAGTGAAGTAAGGCTTATTAATTCTTGGTTTTTAAATAGATGAGCTAGAATTTTTGCGTATTGGCCGTCAAGATTTATCTCGGGCACAACAACTCTTCTCACCCCTTGAAGGCACTCTGTGATTGTTTTTTCGGGTACAGGAAATAAAGTGCGAAGAATTAGATGTTTTACTTTTTTGTTTCTGGCGCGGGCTTGCTTGATAGCTGATTGAGCTATTAAGCTCATCCCCAAAAAGCTTATCACCAAGGTTTCAGCTCCAGCTGTGTCATCTAGGCTAAAAGAATTATACTCATCTATTCTTTTTTCGATTTTGTCACTGAGGTGCTGAATCACGCTTAGCGCTTCTGATGAGGTCTTGGAAAGGTTTCCAGCTTTATCATGAGTCGAAGCAGTCGCTACCACTCGGTGGCTAGTCCCGAATCCAGCCGGCAAAAATTCTGGTACTTCTTCGCTACGATCAAAATCATATGTTTTGTAAACGCTGGCTTGCTCAAAATTAAAATATTTACGGTTAATAATTTTAGTGTCAGTTTCTTGACGTTTAAGCTCATCAAAGTCAATATTAGTCTGTGACATAGCTATATCTTTTTCAGTCAATAATATGACAGGTGTTCTTAAAAGTTCTGAGCAATTTATCGCATTAATGGTGGTACTAAAACAATCTCGAATCGAACTTATTGCAAAAACTGGAATATGAAATCCACCAGAAATTAAATTTTTCACAAAGCTAATATCACCTTCAGCAGATTGAGTCGCTGAGCCGGTGCTGGGACCGAGGCGTTGACCGAGTACGATCAAGACTGGTGTTTCTGTTGCAAAAGCATAACCGATATTTTCGACCATCAAACTCAGTCCAGGAGCGGATGTCGCGGTCATGGTTTTGGCTCCACGCATACTAGCTCCGATACACATAGAAATAGCTGATATCTCGTCTGAAGCACCGATCGCTAGCTTGCCCTCTGCTTGCAAGCGTCTGAGCATGGCTGAATAAATACTGGAAGCTGGTGTTATGGGGTAGCCAGCAAAAAAATTAACTCCAGCAGTCATAGCAGCTTTTGCTATTAATTCTGCTCCAGTAGTGATAATTATGTTTTTCAATTTACCTCAAGGAGTAATTTACCATCAGCGATATTAAGACCTTTTTTGAAACCTGGATCATCATCTAAGGCAAGAAGCCCATTATCAGCGAGTTTCATTAGATAAGGCATTGTCGAGTTACACAGCGCACTAGTACTGGTATTGGGGACAGCACCGGGCATATTGGGCACTCCGTAGTGCAAAACATCGTATTTAACAGCGATTGGCTTATCGTGGCTAGTTACTTCGCTAGTCTCGATACAGCCACCCTGATCGACAGCAACATCCACTATCACTGATCCGTATCTCATCTTACGCACCAGATCGGTTTTGATGAGCATGGGAGCTTTTTTGCCTGTTACTAAAGCCGCTCCGATAACAAGATCAGATTTTACTACCGACTCTTCGATCGCTGAGCTGGTGCTAAATATAGTCGTCACGCGCGATCCATACATATCATCAATGCGAGCCAGAGCGTTAGTGTTTTTATCGAACACATGTACATATGCTCCCATGCCGATAGCGATTTTGATCGCCGCTGAGCCAACAATGCCAGCTCCAAGGACTGTTACTACCGCCTGAGGCACTCCGGATGCGCCTCCTAGAAGAATACCTCTACCTGGATGCCCTTGCCCAATTAAGCCTCGCTCCAAAAATCTAGCTCCGATTTGGACTGACATGCGCCCAGCGATTTCGGACATTGGTCTTAAAAGCGGTAAGCGCCCTTCTTTATCTTCGATGGTTTCATAAGCGATACATTTTGCGCCAGTTGCTTTTAGATCCTCTACTAGATTATTGTCAGCGGCTAAATGTAGGTAAGTAAATAAAATATGTTTTTCTTTTAGAAGTTTTATTTCAGGTTTTAGCGGTTGCTTGACTTTTACTATTATTTGGGCTGAATCAAACACTTCTTCCATGCTATCCACCACTATAGCTCCGTTGTTTTTAAAATCAATATCATGGAAGCTGCTTCCGATGCCGGCTCCAGATTGGATATAAATCTGGTGTCCCATTTCACTAAGCGCGCGAGTCCACGCAGGAGTAATTGCAACTCTATTTTCGTTGCTCATGATTTCTTTAGGCACACCAATTTTCATATTTTTAATTTTATACCCATTTATTAGGTTCGATAGTTGTTTTTCAGTGGATCCTTAAATATCTTGTGTGCGCGTATTCAGAAAAATCGTAATAAATCTTCTTATCTAATGAGTTTTTTATAATTTCTTGTGCTAATTGAACTCTTGAGATTCGATTATTAGCGTTATCGATGTCAATTCTGACTTTTTGTAAAAATAGTTTATTTGTTTTTTCATCAAGAATATCATCTGGGTTCATACCCTTATATATAGATAATAACTACTAGTTGTTTACATTAAATTTTATAATCTGTTCTTAATAAAAAGACACAAACCGTCTTAGCCGAGACCAAGACGGGGGGGATTCTTGTGTCTAATATGATATTACTATATTTTTTGGGGAAATTCAAGGGTTTAGCCAGAAATTTCTGGGATTTTATTACTGACGACAATGTCATTAATAATCTTACTATTTGCTGGAATCACAGCATTAGAGCCA
>JBILGG010000131.1:0-4501 GCA_044351165.1 Candidatus Caenarcanales bacterium
GATCCAGATGAGTTACTCTTTAAGCTGGCGCAGATTACCTAGCAGGCAGGTACTATTTTTTGAGAGATTTTTTGTAGCGCTCGACTTCCCACTGGCGGATCGATAAATCTAGCTTGTCTTTTGCGCCCATCGCATCTTGCAAGCCCGCTTGCACAATGGTTCCGAGCATATCAATCATCAGAGCTTGCCCTAAAGAGTTTTCGTCTTGCCCTGGTAAAATGCGCTGGATCACAGGCGCGCCGTTTTGCATAATGTATTGGGCAAGCGGGTTGATGTGATTGTCCAACAGCGCTTGGTGATTAGAGCTTGCTTGCAAGTCCTTAAGGCAGTCTAGACCCTCTTCATTACTGTGATCAGCGCAGGGATTTGTAAAAAACACTTGCTCCATAACTAGTCCATTATTTTTTTTGAGTAATAATTCTAAATCCGAATGGTGATTCACTGTCCCGATGCCAGGAATATGCACTGTCGATAGAATCCCTGTCTTATTGAGGGATTCACCCTTTAGCTGGGCGCGAAATTTATTATAAGCCTCAAGCGAATCAGAATAGACCATGCTGTAGCGGTGTTGGTAATCTTGCCTGCTTAGATAAATATCAAAAGCAGATAATTTAGCGATGTCGTTTTGTTGGTTATCGCAATTTAAAAACTTGTTAAAAACCGCTTCAGCAGACGCAATCAGCACATCGCTATCAAGTCCCATCATCTCAGCAGGAAACATCCCCACCGGCGAAAACATAGAAAATCTACCGCCGATATTAGGGTCATTTTCTAGGTAGGCTAGGCTAATTCCGGTTTTGTTTTCTAGTTCGAGCGCTAGATCATGCAAGAAGTTAGACTTGCCGGCTCTAGGCGGCTCGGTAATAATCACTAATTGGCGCGCCAGTTTTTCCCAGCAAAAACCTGGCTGGCTTTTCCAAAAATCAATAGCCGTATTAAAACTGCGTCTCACTTCATCGGTGCCGCCTGATTTTGAAACTAGTACAAATAGTGTTTTATCGAGTTCGTGGCTGATACTCTCAAGCTTAGCTAACATCGAACTTGAATCGAGATTGTTTTGGATGATGAGATTGATTTTAGATTTTTTATCAGCTTGCGGGCTAAATTCATAAAGAGCGTTTTTTAAAACCATGGCATTGATGCCCGAACCACCCATCCCCATTAGGACTAGGTTTAAGTAGGATTGACTACGCAATTCGCTTGCTAGTTTTTTGGTAAGCTCATTTGTCTTTCTTAGGTAACCAAAATCCAACCACTTAAAGTATTCAAGCTGGGTTTCTCCTTCGGTGTTAGCGTTTTTTAGGGCTTGTTTTAGTTCGTTTAATTTAGGTTCTACACTGGTATAAAACTTAGTGAAACCGGGCTCAAACAGTTCTAAGGCGGCGCTGTAGTTGAGTTGGACTGATTCTAAATTTTTGGTATTCATTATTTTATAATTTTAGGCCACAAAAGAATTTAGAGTTTAATTTTAAATACAAATTGAAATATAATTTAATCAACACTTCATGTTAAATAACTAACAAAAAACCATAAATCCATCAAATAATCTAAAAAAAGCCCTCCTCTTAAAGATGTTTTTCAATTATTCGATCTAGTCAACTTAATATAATTCGACCAATTGATTGAGTGAAAATAATAAGGTTTTGGGACTATATATAATATTACGTCAGTACATACCCCCGTAAACTGCAGCTTCTTATAATAAAGTAGTTGCAGTTTTTTTTTGTAGCCATAAGCTAAATTTGCAAAAAAAACTACCCACAAAAATCAAGGGATTTAGGAGTTTATGAGCTTTGTGGGTAGGGATTTTGGAGAAAACTACGAGTAGCTAGTGGCTATAGGCCACAAATCAACACATTTATAACACTAAATATAGAAAATTAATAAGAATTAATAATGTACAAGTTTTTTGCTAACTCTAAAAGCTAAGCTCGTGGCCACCAAGACCAACAAAAACAAAAGCCACGCCAAGGCGCTTGCATAGCCCATCTTAAAATCATCGAAGGCGATTTGGTAGGTATAAAGCGAATAAAACATAGTCGAGTTTTGCGGTCCGCCCGAAGTCATCACGTATGCTGGCACAAAATATTGCAAGACCTGAATCAAGCCAATGACCACATTAAAAAATATTGTCGGCGATAAAATCGGCAGAGTAATATGCCAGAGCTTTTGTAAGTCGCTCGCTCCGTCGATTTCAGCTGATTCGTAGAGTGATGGGGGAATGTTTTGTAAGCCAGCCAGATAAATTATCATCGGGTTTCCTAGCGACCAAAAGCTCATAATGATTAGCGCAGGTAAAGCCCACGCCGGGTCAGCGAGCCACATCGGACTGCTAAACCCTGGTAGCCACGAAAACAATAATCCCAAAACTTTATTCACCAAGCCAGTTTCATCAGGTTTAAAAATCCAAGTCCAAATCACACTACTCGCAACGATCGGCACTATGGAAGGCAAATAGAGGCACGCTCTATAGAACCCAAGCCCTGAGATCTTTTGGTTTAGTAGTAGTGCCATCCCCAGCGCCATTAGTGTGCCCAGGGGCAGACTGATGCAGGCAAAAACCAGAGTGACCCTTAAAGAAACCAGTAGAACCGGGTCCCTGAGCATCTCTTGATAATTACTAAGCCCGATAAAAATTGGATTATTGATTCCATCAAACTCGCTAAAAGATAGATAAAGACTTGCAAGTATTGGACCAGCCAAAAAACAAAAAAAACCAAAAAGCCACGGCAGTAAAAATAGCCAAGCAGATCTAGCTTGTTTATTTTCTGAGTAAGTCATGAATTAAGACTTCGGTCGCTTGCCTATTAGCGCGTGCAATACTGTCAGTGAGCGGGATTTCCTTAGGACAAGCCTTAACGCAGGCTTGAGCGTTACCGCAGTTATTAAGTCCATTATCAATTAAGGCGTGCACACGATCACTCTTGAGGCTGGCTCCTGATGGGTGAGCGTTAAACAAGACCGCTTGAGAAATTGCTTGCGCCCCAATAAAACCACCATCGTTAGTCCATTGCGGACAGGCTTCTAGACAGCATCCGCAGGTCATACAACGGCTTAATATATAATTTTCTTCTTGAACTTCTGGTAAGACTTTAGGACCTTCACCGAGATCATAAATTCCATCGATCGCGATCCATGCTTTTACTTTTTTGAGCGATTCAAACATTCTAGATCTATCTACGACAAGATCTCTGCGAACCGGAAACTTAGACATCGGCTCAAGAGTAATTGGCTGGTCGATCTTATCGACAAGTGCTGAGCAGGCTTGACGAACTTTACCATTGATCAGCATGGTACAAGAACCGCAAACTTCTTCTAGGCAAGAACACTCAAAGCTCACAGGCTCAGTAGCAGAGCCTTCGGTGGTTTTAGGATATTGGCGAGTAGCCATCAGAAGAGAAATCACATTCATACCTTCTTCGTAAGGTACTTCAAAATTATCGTAGTGAGATTGCGACTCAGGGTCTGCCTGTCTTTTGACTTTAAATTTAACTGTTTTTTGCGCCAAATTTTTCTCCATATATATGTTTATACCACTTTTCTGGAAAAAAGTTGCAAGAGCTTGCATTCTATAAGGTTATATACTTATTTATAATGGGTCGCGCCAAAAAACAAATCGCGAAGAAAAAAAAAGCAAATGAGCTAAAGGAGTCTGGCACCAAATCCGGCTCTGCGACTGTTGCGCGTAATAAAAAAGCGAGTTTTGATTATCATTTAGGTAAGGATATTATCGCGGGGCTTCTCTTGACTGGTCCTGAAGTTAAATCGGTTAGGTTAGGTAATATTCAGCTAAAAGGTTGTTTTGCCAAAATCATAGACGGCGAGGCTTGGCTTTTTAATTGTTTGATTTCTGAGTACAAAAACGCAAAACACGTAAAGCATGATAGCGAAAGACCCAAAAAACTTTTATTAAATCGTTATGAGATCGACAGGCTCACTCTCGAGCTTCAAAAATCCAATTCTACAATTATTTGCTCTAAGGTGTTTTTTAAACAAAACCGCGCCAAAGCTCTTCTGCACCTGGCTCAAGGTAAACAAAAAGGTGATAAGCGAGCAGACCTGAAGCGTAAGCAACAGAACCTGGATATCAAGCGGGCTTTGAAGAATTATTAGGCGGCTCTTTTTGAAAGCTTCTCTGCAACTGATCTATTGTCTTGGTCTTCTTGCTCAGATGATGGTTTATTAACTAGTTTTACACTAAGCTGCGCAATTGGCGGTAAGAACTCAACAGGCGGGAACCTCCCACCGTTATGATCTGCAGAGGGGTCATAAGTCATTATTAAGGGTTCTTGCCCCGCCCATTTTATTTCAAATTGAAAAATTTGACCTTTGGGAATTTTATGAGCTTCTTCCCCTGGTTCAAGCATCCAATATATTTGATAACCTCTTCCCCTTGAAGAAAAATCTAGATTCAACTCAAGAGGACCAATTTTTGTTATTGCTTGAATTGGAGCACCAGAAGGAGTTTGATGTAAAGCTTTAAAGCAAAGATTAAATAAAT
>JBILGG010000007.1:0-14964 GCA_044351165.1 Candidatus Caenarcanales bacterium
GAATTAGTCAGCAATCCATTAACCCAAGGCTTAAATCCTGCCCAGGCTCAGGCTGTAGTCCATAAAGGAGCGCCGCTTTTGGTTTTGGCTGGAGCGGGAAGCGGAAAGACTAAGGTCCTAACTCACCGCATTGCCTATCTCATTTCGCAGGGCATAGATGCCGGCAATATTCTAGCTGTCACCTTTACCAATAAAGCCGCTAAAGAAATGCGCGAGCGAATCTCTAAGCTAGTGGGCGAAGATGAGCTGAGATACGCATGGATAGGCACTTTTCACTCGATCTGCGCGCGCGTTCTACGTCAAGAAATCGAGAAGCTAAATATACTTTCAGCCGAAGGCTCGCTAAAATCTTGGACTAGAAATTTTGTAATTTTTGATGAGACTGACACTGTGAATCTCGTAAAAGACGCCATAAAATCTCTCGATCTGGATCCAAAAATCTATAACCCCAAAACCATTCGTTATAAATTTAGTGAACTTAAAAATTTTGGAAAGTCCTCAAGAGATTATGCTGAGCAGATTCTAAACTATCGCGAAGAAAAAATCGCACAAATTTTTGCTAAGTATGAAGATTTGATGCACAAAAATAACGCTCTTGATTTTGATGACTTGCTAATTTTTACTGTAAAATTATTCCAACAAAACCCTGAAATCCTAGATTACTACCACAATCGTTTTAACCAATCTCAATACGAGCTGGTGCGCTTGATTACAGAAGGCTGTCTAAAAGACAAGCGCAAAGAATTTATAAATGATTTTCAAAACAATAATAACAATCCAGCAAACTTTATGTTCCAGATCGCCAATGGAACCCGCTCTATAACAGTGGTCGGCGATGTCGATCAAAGCATCTACTCTTGGCGCGGAGCAGATTTTAAGATTATCATTGGGTTTCAGACTGACTACCCTAATGCTGATCTAATCAAGCTAGAAAATAATTACAGATCTACCGCTAATATACTCGCTGTCGCTGACGCCATTATTACTAATAATTCAGAGCGAATCGAGAAGTCCCTAGTCCCGACTAAGGGCACTGGCGAAAAAGTCAGAGTCTTCGAGGCGCAAGATGAGCTTGAAGAAGCGCAGTTCATAACAGCAGAGATTCAAAGACTGGTGGCAAGCGGGTTTCAGCTTAATAAATTTGCGGTGCTTTACCGCACTAACGTGCAGTCTCGTGCGATAGAAGAAGCTCTTTTAAGACGCAATATCCCTTATGTAATAGTCGGTGGATTTAGATTTTATGACCGCAAAGAAATAAAAGATATTATTTCTTACCTAAAAATCATCTACAACCCATCTGATAGCCAAAGCATCAAACGCGTTATTAATGAGCCTCGCAGAGGTATCGGCGCGACTACTATTGCTAAGCTTGAGGAATACGCATCCAAGCAAGGTTATAGCCTATACCGCACCTTGATTGAAGCCGAGGAGACTGACGCGGTGAGCGCTGGCACTCAAAAGAAAATAAAAGATTTTGTGGATTTGATCGAGTCTCTGCGACTGGCAGAAAAATCTCTTAGCGTCGCGGATCTCATAGAGGAAGTGATCCATGCTACTGGTTATATGGATATGCTCAGTCAGTCTTCGGATGCTGAATCAGAGTCTCGCATAGAAAACATCCACGAATTAATTGGGGTGGCTAGTGATTTTGCTATTAACGCTCAGCACGGAAACACGCTCGGTGACTTCCTTGCCGAGATCTCTCTTCTCAGCGAAGCTGAAAACACCAAAAACTCCACTTCTAACGTTACGCTCATGACTCTACATGCCGCTAAGGGACTGGAATTCCCGGTGGTATTTATCGCTGGTATGGAAGAAGGAATTTTTCCGCACCAAAGATCACTTGACTCAAAAGACAAATCTCAATTAGAAGAAGAGCGCAGACTTATGTACGTGGGCGTCACTCGCGCCGAAGAGCACCTCTACCTAACGCACGCAAGACGCAGAAGAGTGTTTGGACAATCCGAGTTCGCCATGCCAAGTAGATTTCTAGAAGAGGCTCCCAGAGAGCTTTTGGTGGGATACTACGGCCAATCTTCTAGTAATAACCGCGTCTCTAGCTTCGCAAAAGACGACTGGGGTACAGAAGATGACACCAGCCACTGGCAAGATGATGTCGCTCCGAGCACTTCGGGCGCGCCAGCGAACTCCGCGCGCAGACCTAAGAGCGGATCACAATCCCTGAGCTCGTTTTACGATAGCTCTGCTCCCAAAAACTTCAAGATCGAATTCAAGATCGGAGATAGAGTTAAGCACGCCAAATTTGGTGAGGGCAAGGTTTTGCAAGTTTTAGGCGGCGGCGAAAAAATTCTTTATAATATTGATTTTAACGGAACCAAAAAACTTCTTGATCCTAGCTTCGCTAAATTAATCAAAATATCCTAAAACTATCTGCTTATGCGGCTTCTAGAACTCAAGGATTTTTTTATTAGTCCAAGTAAGCACTTGATAAGGAAGAAGCTTAATCAGCATCACTAATAGCTGGTTTTGGAATCCTGTGATGATGATGGTTTTGCCTTGCATAAGTTTTTTGTAGGTGATATCAGCAACCGTAGTCGCGCTCATCCCAAAATTAAAAGCCAGTTTATTATCGACTCCCGCACGCTTAGCAAACTCACTACTAGTCGGACCCGGACACAAGCAGGAGACCTGCACCCCGAGCGGTTTTAACTCGCACGCTAAAGCCTTACTAAACGAAACCACAAACGCCTTACTTGCAAAATAACTTGCCATCAACGGCCCTGGCGTAAAACCCGCTACCGAAGCGACATTTAGGATTTTTTTGGTGGAGCCTGATTTTTCGTCAGTGAATTTTTTGGTGAAGTGGTGAGTCAAATAAACCAAAGCAGAGATATTTAGATCAATAAGTTCTAATTGTTTAGTAAGCTCAAGCTCACTAAATAAGCCATAATCACCGAAGCCAGCGTTATTAATCAAGATGTCTATATTCTGATCCGCCACTCGCTCCAAAAAATTTTGGATTTGAGATTTTTGGGTAAGGTCGCACTGAAAAACGCTTACAGAGATATTATGGTTGTTTTCTAATTGAGTTTTTAGAGTCTGTAATCTATCTAAATTGCGAGCAACCAAGACCAGATCATGCCCCGCTTGGGCAAATCGCTCCGCCAGAGCCCAACCGATTCCAGCACTTGCGCCAGTTATTAAAACTGTTGATTTTTTTTGCATAGTTACTATTATACTGGGGGTAATAAATTTCAATAAAAGTATTTAGTTGCAGAGATATGCTATTTTAAAAACTTATGGACCAAGGTTATTTAGCAGATTTATCCTTACTGGGCGCAAGCCAGATTAATTATCCGCAAAACCCAGAGCAAGCCAAATTAGAGGCCATCCCTAATCAATGGCCGCAAAATGATTATTTGGTAAATTTAGATTGTCACGAGTTTACATGCCTGTGCCCGAAAACCGGTCAGCCCGATTTTGCAAAACTCTATATTACTTATATACCCAAAAATCACCTAATTGAGTCAAAAGCGCTTAAACTCTACCTTTTTAGCTTTAGAAACCACGGGATTTTTCATGAGTTTGTGATCAATAAAATCGCAAGCGACCTCAAAAACGCTATCGAGCCTAAGTTTATTCAAGTGCTGGGAGATTTTATGCCAAGAGGCGGAATCGCTATCAGACCTCTGGTTCAGCTTGGCGACCGAGATCTGTACCGGTCATTAACAACGGCTAGTTCAAACACTGTCCAGGAGTAGGTTTGGAAGCGGAGTCAAGAGCGTTAGTAGTTTTTTCAGGCGGGCAAGATAGCACTACTTGTTTATTTTGGGCTTTAAGCAAGTTTAAGAGCGTTAGCACTATAAGTTTTGACTACGGCCAAAAGCATCTCACTGAGCTAGATTCAGCCCAAAAAATCTGCGCGCTGGCTGGAGTGGATTTTGATCTATTAAAAATTCCCAATATACTTAGATCCTCAAGCCCGCTTACCGATCATGACGCTAAATTAGATTTATACGAAGATATAGATCAGATCAAACCCGGTCTGCAAAACACTTTTGTGCCTGGCAGGAATATTTTGTTTTTGACTATAGCTGGTAATGTCGCACTCGCCAAAAACTGCGCACATATAGTAATAGGTGTCTGTCAAGAGGATTATGGCGGCTATTATGATTGCAGGCAAGATTTTATTAACGCGATGGAAGCCGCTCTAAATCTGGGTTTACTGGGGCGCGCGCCAAAATCACCGAACGCGCCCGAGTCACAAGGCGCGCCTGAAAAATCCCCGCGCGGACTTAGTATCCACACCCCACTGATGGACCTGAATAAAGCCGGGGCCGTAAAGCTCGCAACTAGCCTGCCAGAGCCTTATAACCAGCTCTGCATGGAGGCTCTCGGGCTTTCTCACACTTGCTATGCTGGCAAGCGGCCGCCTTGCGGTCAGTGCAATGCTTGTTTACTCAGGGCGCGCGGGTTTAGAGAGGCTGGGGTCAAGGATCCTTTGGATATCAGTTCGTAGCCACACCGCTAAAATGAAAAGCGCTTCTATGTTATGATTTTTGGCTGTGGAGCAAGTAGAGACTCTCAGAATCGCAGAAATTTTCCAGACCGTCCAAGGAGAAGGGCTGGATATGGGCTTACCTAGTTTTTTTGTGAGACTACAAGGCTGTCAAGTGCATTGTTTTTTTTGTGACGAAAAAGAGACCTGGGTCAAGCGCGAAAATAATTCTTATTCTTCTGATCCTGCTAGCATCATAAAAGAGCTAGAGGGTCTAAACCCGCTCCTCAAGCGGGTCGTAATCACTGGCGGTGAGCCCACCGAACAAAAACTCTCGACTCTAATCAGCGCGCTGATTAATAAATCTTTTAAGGTCTCGGTAGAAACCGCTGGTACTGGAGCGTTCGTCGGGGATCTATTCCAGGATTACGAGCATAAAGCCATAGAATTCAATCCCAGAGCCGACTTCAAGCCCTCGGTGATGATCAGCTTTAGCCCTAAAGAGCTCTATTCCAAATCCAGTAGTATCCAAGACGAGCGGATTTGGCAGTTTTGCTCAGAAATAAAATTCGTGATCGCTAACTCCCAAGCGCCTGAATACCTGCTAACCCGCATTATCCCCCAGCTCAAAAAATATTCTAACGATTGCCCGATTTTCCTCGTGCCTGATTGGTTTAATATGTCAGCCAACAAAAAAATTATTATCGAACTTCTTAACCAATACCCTAACCGCCTGCGCTGGGGCGTGCAAATGCACAAACTAGTGGATATGCCCTAGTTTTTTGCATTCGCTAAAAAACAAAGTTTAGGCAAAATCCACTCAGCAAAAGTTCTTATCAAAAATTCTTGGGAATTGGGGTTGTAGGTTTAGGGTTTTACTAAATCTATAACCTGATTAACTATGACAGCACCAACGTCCACTAACAATATTGCAGTAAGCCTCCCGCAAGGCATAACTGAATCTAGCCCTTACGCCCAGCTTTATAAAGCCGCTTTTCAAGAAGTTTTTGATTTTATAAAAAAAACCAGTGAATATTCTTCATTAGATGATTCCAAAAAAACAGAATGTCAGGGAAAAGCCAACGCTTATGCTCAAGCTATTTTTAGAGCGAAGATGTTTGGAGATACTGATTATTCAGGCAAATTCTGTGAATTAACAAGACACTTACAATTAAATGAAACTCAACGAACAGAACTCATCAAGACAGCAACCACAGCCGGTGAAAAACTTGACGCCCTCAAATCCACCCTTGAATCTTTTGATATTCAGTTTTTAACACCGCTTAATAAACTACCCGAAGACCAGCAAGCTGGCTATGTTAGTATGTTTGCTAATCTCGCTGATATTCTTCCTGGTATCCCGAATCACACTCCAAACTCTGAACTAAACCTAGAGCAAAGCCTGGAGCGAAAAAATGGAATTACCGAGGCTGTATTTGAAACTTTTAAAGAGCTTCAAACCAGTCTAGAACTAAATCCCAAATTAAATATCAGGGAATTTTTAGCAAAAAATTTAACCGAAAAACTTACAAAAGCTAATCTAAAAGGCTTAACTCAAGAAGAACTCACCCAGATGCTAGCCACCATTAAAAATCATCTCGGTAGTAAAGAAAAAATGCAAGAGGGAGTAAAATCTACTAATGAGTTTCTTAAACAATATGGTCAATGGCTCGTTATGCTTCTACCATTTCTAGCGGCTCCTCTGACTAAAGCTGTATCTTACATACCAATTATAGGTAGTAGCCTAGCAGAATTATTAGGACAAGCCGCTAATCAAGCCCCTCATATAATAACCAACTTTTTATTAGTTTCACAACGGGGCGAAAAACCAGAACGCCAATCACCTCCAGCAACAACGGGGCGAAAAACTAGAACGCCAATCACCTCCAGTCAAAACTCTTGCAGCGTAATTTAGCTATCAATTTTTAATTTTTTTGATCTTTATAGTATTAGATTCTAATTTTTTATGCCAACACTAATAGATCATTTAAAAACTCAATTAACAGATGTACTTGGCGCGAATACAGATGACTCTATCAGTGCCGCTAATAAAAAAAGATTCTTCCAGTTCCTTAACAAGCTAATCAGAAATCCTATTACTATAGAATCAGCGGATGGACCAGCTCGAAAAATTCAAGTTCCAGCCGCCATAATTTTGCAAATAGCAAAAGAAATCACTGCTGGAACATGCGAAAATGAAATTTCAGCTCTAGAAAAAGCTTTTAGCCTTGAAAGATCTAGAAACCTACAAGCTAGCCTTAATAGCCCCGAGAATATTTTAAATATCGCTGATGAAGTTCTTGAAGACGCACAGGGCACTTCTAAAACAAATAATTATCAACTCTTAGAAGGGATTTTTGATTTATCAATGACAAAATCACAGGGTGACCCTGAAACATTTAAGGAGATTTTTAGAGCAGAGCTTGAAAAACAAGAAGCAAATTTTAGCCAAGGCGATATTACTACTCTAAGTAATAATATCAAAGCTGTAAAATCAGACTCTTATTCTTTAAGCATTATGAGCGCTCATCACTCGGACTTACTCGAGCTGAAAAGTGTTCTAGAATTCAATAGCTCCGCTCCAGTCACCCTAGTTGATAAGGAAAGGGCTAAAGAACTTTTAAAAGCTTTCCAAGCTTTTGTCCAAAAAGACTCTAGCCCGCAAAACAGACAAAAAGCAAAAGCTCAGCTTCTAAATGGATTAGACCAAGCCGGAGATGGTGCAAAAAAATGTTTTGCTGAGCTTTGTGATCGTTACAACCAGCTTAATCAATTCGAACCAGAAAATTTTATAAATGGTATTAAAGAGTCTCTACCCGGCTTAATCATGCCAGGAATATTTGGAATAATGGCCGCCTACTTACTTGGGATACCTGCAGGATTTGGAGGCTTGGGAGCTGTTGCCCTAGCACTTCTAGGTGATATCGATAAAGCTCAAGAATCAAAAGTAACTCTTGCAAAACCCCCGGCTTACAAGATCAGAAGAGATACGCCTGCAACCGCCGCCGCCTAAAAAGTTCCCGGTTTTTCGAAAAGTTTAAGGATTCCTCGATAAGATTTTTTTTAGGCAGAAATCCACATAAAATTCTTTACAGTATTAAGAAAGCTATATAAATTATAGTCTGTGGCTATAAATATTCAATTCCAAAACATTTCTCAAGCTAATAGCGAAATCCTAAAAGCTTTTAACTCTGCAAACTCAGCAAGAGCGCTTGAAGATTATCAGCCGCTTGACGCTAAAGAGCGCAAGCTAGAAAAACTCAGAGCCCTCCAAATCCTCAAGCAGAGCTCTAACTCGCCTACACTTGCCGATATCAGCCTCACGACCACGACTCTGTCTACAGCCTTACAAAACGCTGAGGGAGCGACTTTGCAGGCATTGCTGAATTTACTATCAGCTAAGATGATAGAGCAAAACAAATACACCTATTTTAACGACGAAGACCGCAAAAAACTTAGAGCAAAAGTCCAACAAAAACTCGATCAGCACCAAGAAAAAAATCAAGAGAACCCTGACCAAAAACAAAACCCTGATCAAGACGAAGACTCAGCGATCAAAAAGCTCGCAAAAGCCGCCCAGAGCTATTTTGAGGACATCTATAACGACCTTATCGAAAAATACAAAAAAGTCCTAACGGCTGTATCTCTAGAAAACCTCCGTAAGGCTTTTGCTGAGAGCCTTAAGACTATCCTCCGCCTCGCTTACGAAACTCCGATCGAAGCTTTTAGAGAGTTTGTTATCGAGCCGATCGAAGATTTTAGAGCGAGCCTCAAAACCAAGCTAGATGAGCTTTCTATGCAAGGTCTCCAAAATTCTAAGTCCAAAAAATCTTTTAGCGCCGGCGAGATAAAATCTATGCTTCAAAAATCCATAGTCTCAAGTAAAGCTCTAAAAGAAACCAACGAAACCAAGCTCCTCAGCGCGATCTCCACTATGGACACCGCTCTAAAAATGCAAAAATCCATCACCCAAGCGCGCAAAAAATTCGGCTCTAAGACCGAGCTCAAGCTTGCCCTGCACCAATAAAATATTTTAGTTATTCCAAAAATATTTTTTAAAAGTATAATTAGCATGCACTAGCGCCAATCTCAATCCAAGCGCACCTTCCAGTATCCCTAACTGGAAAAAATATTTATTTACAAAAGTAAAAATAAATTTTAGGCAAGCTAATACTAAATTAGATTTTTTGCGAGCCAAAACAGCATAGTTATCAAAAGCCCGCTCCAGATCCTCAATCCCGGCGTAAGAATAATGATTAATCGGATTTTTGAGTTTGATAATAGGGATGTCCTCAGCAGACGCAATCAGGATCATGCTTTCGTGGACGGGTCTATCATTAAACCTCGCAAGGTTTTTCGGGGCGAGCCGTAGTTGGTAATCAGGGTAATAACCGCCCCAGCGAATAAAACGCTGACCGATAAACAGCTTGCGCGGAATTTTATAAGCGCGATGGAGATTGAGATCTAGCGCTTTTATTTCGGCTATCAGCTCATCGCTTAAGACCTCATCGGCATCTAAGCTCAGCACCCAAGGCTGGCTACAAAGTCCCAGCGCAAAATTCTTTTGGCCCGAAAAACCTAGCCAATCCTGGAAAACAAATTTTAGATTGAAATTTTTTGCGATTTCTTGGACGATTTCAGGGGTTTTATCTGTACTTCCTGAGTCCACGACAATGATTTCATCAGCCAGTTTTTTGGCTTGGTTGAGGCATTTTTCGATAATTCGCTCCTCGTTTTTGCAGATTATAGCGATAGAAATCATAAAAATTTGGGAATAATATAATTATAGCCCTTGCAGTTTTATAATATACTAAATTAGGTTTCTGACGGAGAGGTGTCCGAGTGGTTGATGGTGCATCCTTGGAAAGGATGTGTAGAGCAATCTACCGTAGGTTCGAATCCTATCCTCTCTGCCATTTTAAGTTTACTCAACAGTCCCCACATAAATCCCGAAGCTATCGTTACCTTTTTCACCAAGCACTAAAGTTTCGCCATCAGCACTCACATAGCCGCTATAAACTTTATCGTTAAGAGTAAAAGTTATAGCTCCGCTATCAGAGACAGAATAAGTACCTGAGCCGCTAGGACCCTCTATAGAACTAAGCTGAGGAAGATCACTAGAATCTGCGCTGGCTTTCAAAACTTGAGTAGCAGTGATGCCACTAAAGCTAGCTGTAGTAGCGGTAAAACTTAAAGTACCAATATCAGAGCTAGTGTAAGAAGTGCCGCCATCAGCGTTTAAGCCGATAGCATAGCTTAAGATCCTAAAGCTCTTTCCAGCGAGGTTCGGAGCGGTAGTGCCTGTTTTTACCGCGACCATATAGCTCTTGTTGGAATGTCCAATACTTCTACCTTTTTTTGGTGGGCCGTATGGATTGATAATAGCTCCTTGAGCCTCCATATCAATATTCTGCACAAAAACCAAAAGCTGTCCATCGGATCTAGCATAGCCCTCAAATAACTGTCCAGGATTATCCACAAAATCAAATTTTAGTTTTCCATCCTCGATTTCTAGTTGAGCTGTAGAATCCTTTACTGGATCGGATTTGGAGCTGATAGTATATTCTGTCCCGCAAGATCCAGTGCCAGAATTTAGAGCTTGTTTTTCTAAGATAGAGTCACCGATCGCAACAGTAATCAAACCACTTGTATCGATAGAAAAAGTTCCACTTGGCATATTGACCGCAGTTCCGCCTGAAGAAGATAAATTATATCCAACACCTACCAAGCCAAAATTACCAGCAATATCTTCAAAATCAATCTTTGATTGCTTTATAAAGCTAGCAAAGCCCAAGGTAAATTCTTCAGTTAAGATTTCAAGAGTATCTTTTAAAAAAGCTTGGCCACCTTTTAAGCTTGTAGATAAAAACATGCCTTCACCAAAAGGCTTGAACTGATAAACAGTATCTCTGCTTCTAAAGACAACTGTCCCTAAAAAATCCTTAAATTCCTGTTCCTGAGCGGCTTCTACGGCTGTTATGGAACCATCAGAATTGGCAGTAAAATAAATATTTATTTCTTTTTTGAATTCTTCCATCTCTGCTGGGCTTGGGAAACGGGTTTGAGCTTGAAGATCAAAACAAGCCATCGGACCTGGAGGCGGGATAACATCATCTGGAATATCATCAGGCAAGTCATCAGGCAGTTCTCCATCTGGAGGTAATTGGCCGCCTGGAGGAAAGCCACCGTGATCATCAGGAGGCAGATCGCCACCGCCCATATCAACTCCACTTAAATCATTTAAGCTCGCACGAGTAGAAAATCCTGGTACCGGAGTTATTGGTAAAACACCAATTTCATTAGGCTTGCCTATTCTACCCTCTCCTAAGCTAATCTGGGAGCTGATTTGAGTAGGTGAGCCATCAGTGCCGCTAAGACCCGCATCAAAAAAAGTTACGTAATAATCGCCGTCTAAATCATTAGCAATTAGACCAAGTTCTGTTTGTTCACCGGTACTATCATCATCAGCCGCTACAAATGAAATATTCTCTAAAACAGTTCCAAAAGTATCTTTTAGGTATTCATCTGTATCATCTACATCTGCTTGATTAGCGGGATTAAACTTTTCAAAGATATCAGACATAAAAGCAAATTCTGTACTTGTAACATGTTCTTTATCGATTTCACCTTCATTATCAAGATCATTAACCGTATCAAAAACAGCATCGTTAGCTGGATTCAAGGTATTCTCACCTGGTTGTATAAAAGATTTAAGTGGACTTTGCGAATCAGGCTCCACAAATAGTGCGTAATTAGTTCCAAAAATCTCTGAGCCATACTCTGGTGGTAGCTCTAGCTCAAACTCACCTTTTGCATCGGTCATCCCTGTTACAATCGGCTCTCCGACTGGATTACCTTCTGGGTCTACTTCATATAAACTAACGGGTTGCTCGATATTGACATCATCAGTTGTTTCTTCGTTTTTATTAATTTTACGTGCACTCAAAAAAGAATTTGGGTGAGAACGGTAAGAGAATTTTTTAGCTAAAATTCTTGATACTAAACTTTTATTTTTGACTCGAGCCAAATTAGACTGGATAGAACTCTTACCATTAGGGAGTTTCACTTGACCAGAAAGTCTAAGCGCGCCAGCATCAATATTAAGATCACCTCTGTAAGAATTTATTCCGAGCTTTTTCTTTACGCTACTACTTACCAAAACTGAATAAGGAGAAGTAGAGGATTTAGTAATCGCTGAGGGATTTAGCAAAGTAAAAGTGATCGGTGCACTAGCCTGAAATTCCCCGTCTTCATAAGGGATTTCGACCGTAGAACTAGATGCTGAAAAAAGTTTTTTATTATACTTGAGCTTGAATTTTAGAGTACCAGATTTTCCCGCTAGAGACGAAACATCGTCACTTAGGCTTACTGTGAAGCTTTGAGAGGGGCTTGAATTACTAAAACGTAGATTTAGAGAACTTGGTACAAGGTCGATGGCCAGTACATTATTAATAGAAAAAATAATGATTAGTAGAGTTAAGAGTGATTTACGCATATATCCTTAACTTACCCTTAGCCAATCGTGAAATAACTAATACCCATAAATTTTATTTAACCCGTTCTTAATATATAATTGTTAACTAATTAGCAAGAGGGATTTATGAGACAATTCAAAAAACTAATTATATTATTTTTGACCATCTTGTTATCTAGTCAATATTTAGTTTTAGATAGTAAGGCTTTTTTTGTTTGTAAAAGGAATCAATGTAATAAGAAGATTGATTTTACTCTTCAAAATTTTAATTTGGACGAAATAAATCCGAATAATAGTACTGAAAGTTCCGTTAATGATGTTACTAATCCTGGCGGTGGCGCAGATAATCCTGGCGGTGGCGCAGATATTCCTGGCGGTGGCGCAGATATTCCTGGCGGTGGCGGCAATGATGATTTTGCGAAGAATAAGGCTTGTAGCGTAAATAATCAAAAATTATCTAATGCAATTTCATATTTGAAATGTCAATTTGATACAGCTGAATATAAAGCTCGTCAAATAATTAGAAGCGTTAATAACTTAAATAACAAACTATTTAATCTTTTAGACATAATGAGACGAGCTCCCGTTTGTACTAATCTAGGCTATACAGAAGCTGAGTTTGCGGCAAATCACTCAATTGTTAATAATCTTCAAAACCTTATTAATTTTTTAAACTCAATGATAGAGCTAGAAAAAAAACTTGATAAAATCAAACTTACTTGCGAAAACTGCCACGATGAAGCCGCTTTAAATGCTGCCTTAGATCAAGTGAATGCAATTCAAGCTCAGCTTGATAATCTAAAAGCAGATTTTAATAATGAAATTGATAACATAAAAGATAGAATAAATAACTTTATTATTAGAGTTCAAGAGGTAATTAATTTACATAGTATAACTGTACCTGGAATTATGTTTGAGTGCGGGGTTAATAGAAATATCGCAACGAGCATGAGAAGGGCACGCTTTAGAGTAATTGCAGCTTTTAACAGATTTAAAAATTCAGTAAGTAATATTTTTGATTCAATAGATGATGTTAATTTTAATCAACATGATTGTATTTTCAATCAGAATATTGATGAAAAACTGGTCATGGCATGTGTTGGCCTAAGATAAATAATTAGAATAAATCTCTCTAGATCAAGGACTATTCTGAAAAGCATCCTCAGTTTGTTTATCAGTAGGACTCTCCCAAAATCTTTTATCCAAACAAACACTGTTATTACAAGAAGATTCATTTACAGTGCAAGGAAGGTTAATAATAAATTCCTCCCCAGCACAGTTAGTCGCCAGAAAAGTCTTATAAGCACAACCTTCTTCTCCTCTAACAGTCATTAAAAGATCTATAGGACAGACCTTTTTTGGGATCCCAGGAGAGCTCATTGAATTTTCATCTATTAAGCTAGTCCAAGCCAAAACTTTAGAAATAGATAAAGTTAGAATAATTATAGGTAAAATAGCGAAAATACAATTTGAAACAAATTTATTAATTTTTAAAGTATATAGAATAATTCTTTGATAGTTTTGAAAAACTTTTTTATCATTATCTTTCATTATCTAATCCTCACTTTTTTAATCCATTTAGCTGACATACAAAAACTATTTCTTAGAGTCAATGACTAATCTGCAAAGCCATCTCCACAGCCTGCTTGGCATCTACTCGACCGTAGCCGATTTCCTTGTTCCAACCCTTATCATCAAAGCTATAGCGAGGGTGAATATTTTTATTGGCTGATTTTATAAGAATATTTTTTAACTGCTCTGAGCTCAATTCAGGATTCGCTCCTAGCGCCAAAGCCGCTACACCAGCGACTACCGGAGCAGATGCACTAGTACCACTAAAGTTACTTGTATAATCACCTTTTTGATAACCAAGAATTTGTTTTTTAAATTTAGATTTTTGCTTAAATCTTATATCTCCGCGATCCGTAGTATAGATACCTCGAGCACCACCACCAGGAGCCACCAAATCCAGTTCTGGACCGTAATTACTAAAACTTACTCGCTGATCAGTACTATCAGTCGCACCGACAGAGAGCGTGTAAGGATTTCTAGCTTCAGGAGCGTTATATAAATCAGCAGAGCTAGTATTGCCCGATGAAAAAACAATGAGAGTACCCTTGCCACCATGAGAATTCTCATAAATATCTTTATACATCTCTTTTTCAAGATCACTTAATTCTAGAATCGAGCCGCTTGGTAACTCTGGATCATAACTGCCCCAGCTATTACTTATGATGCGAGCCCCCATCTCGACTGCTTTGTAATGAGCTTCGATAATTGTAGAAACTTCCACATAACCATCATCACTAATCATTCGTATGGGAATTAGCTTAGCTTCTGGAGCAATTCCAGTAACACCTACACCATTATTTTTACCGCAAATTATACCAGCAACAGCTGTTGCATGCCTTTCTTCAGAAAAGTCGGGAGCTGCCGCTGAATCAATGTGATTAAGAGCATCATAGCCAGTATTATAATAATTAATATCAGGGTGTCCAAGATCAAACCCAGTATCTATAACGGCTACAAGCATACCAGCGCCCAAAGACTTCTGCCAAGCTTCCTTCGCGTTAATATCAGCATCTTTTTTGAGACCATTAATACCATCATTATCTAAGTACCATTGCTTAGAGGAATAATCTTCTTGTGAATTAGTTTTTATTCTTGAAACAGTGCTAGTAAGCGGCTTGTCGATAGAAAGTTTACGAACTTCATCAATATCCATTTTTTCGACTTCATCGTCTTCAGAATATAATCTCAGTTTGTTTTCTTTATTATTTAGCAGGCGCGCTAAATCCTTTTCTAGAGACGTTTTCTCTGCCTTAAAAACATAAGTATCTTTTGAGATTTTTTTTACAAAACTCAACTTTTGTCTTTTTGCGAATTTATCTACTACTGACTTGTTTGTATTAGGCTTAAACTTAACAATGAACTGATCTTTAAAGGGTCTGTTTTTACTCAGCTTAGTATCGATAAGTAAATTTAAATTGGTTTGTTTTTTAATTAAGAAGCGCGCTGGCTTATCATCAGC
>JBILGG010000120.1:0-4814 GCA_044351165.1 Candidatus Caenarcanales bacterium
TGTAATCATCGCTGTTGAACTTACAAACAAATCAAAGTAATTGTCACTACGATCAACTCGCATATTAGGCTGGGAATCAATAAAATTTAAAAACTGTCTTAGGCTTTCTTCCTCAAAAATTTTATTTCTAACTAAAGCATCTTCAAGAAATGGGTGCATTCTTAAAACACATTCAAGGTTTTTATTGTGTCTAAATATTTCACAAATATAATCTAGGTTATTAAGAAGTGTACAAAATCCAGTAGGTGAGCCATTCCAAAACAAACTCCAATGAGGAGCCCATATGATTCTTTTAGTATTTTTACCTTTCCAAAGATAATCAAATTTTCTTGGGTTTTTTTCAAATTCCATAGTATATTTTTTTAGTTCTTCAAGTTTTGGAAGTCCACTAATCACGGTCTTTGACTTAGCAATTTTTGCGGTTTCAGCATCCAGTATTAGATCCATAACCTCAAGAGATTTAGGTGACTCAAAAAATATTGTGTGTGCATTAGCTAAAAATTCTTTACTTAATTTATTAAAAGTATAATCTGTCAAATAAAATCCATATGGCATAAAACAAACTTTAGCAAAAGTACTAACATCTTTAGGCAAACAAGTCGGGTGCTGAATACTAAATGTAGTCTGATAAAAAACATAAGCGGGCTTTATTCTTTTAAGATCATCTACAGAAAAAATAAAATCAATATTTTTATAACCAAATTTTTCTCTTGCTTTGTCGATTAAATTTATACTAAATGAACCCTGTAATTCTTGTTGCATATTCGGCACTAAGATAAACTGTGGCTCAAAAACTTCATCCTGCAGAAGCTTTTCATAGAGCGGACCAAACTGCAATAGCCCATGATCTGTAGTAATTAAAAATATGATTTTTACCTTCATTATTATAAGATTCCCAATTCTCTGAAGATTCATCTAGTTAGAATAATCTAGTTCAAAAATAGTACATTAGTTCAATAAATCAGTTAAAAAAATTAATCAATAAAGGGAATAAAATTAGTAGATTTATTTATGAACGAATTTCAACAAAGTAGAATAATAGGCAACAAGGTAGATATAAACCCTAAAAAAATCAAGCATTTATTTAATTCCAGAGCATTAAACTCCGCTTCTGCATTGCATGCTGTTATGCTTCAGCAGAATGATTCACAGCTACCAATAATCAGAGATAATTTTGAAAGATTTATAATCAGAGAAAAAATGAAATTTGCTAAAGATGATAATGTGTTAGATTTAGGTTGCGGTGCAGGTAGATTAGTAAACTTTTTTTATGACGATATCAAATCTTATTATGGCTTTGATTTTTCTTCTGAATTAATCAAACAAGCGTTTAAGCATCACAAAGACAAAACATCATGTTATTTTTTTGAAGAGGATATTTGCCAAGTTCCTGAAATTGAAAATAAAATCAGCTCCATAGAAGCTTTTGACAAGATCTTTTTGATCGGCACGTGTATGTATCTTAACGACTTGGATTTATTAAATGTTTTGAATCTCATCAAATGCAAATGCGCAAAAAATGGAATGATTTATATCAGGGAATCCATTTCAAAAAATACGACCAGATTAAGTTTGAAAAACTATTATTCTCAAAACTTAGCTTCAGAATATAGTGCAATATATCGCACAGAAGAAGAATTTTTAGAGCTATGTCATAATGCCTTCAAAGAATCAGCACTTCAGTTGATTGATTCAGATTATTTTGTCAGTCCCAATAGTCAATTTCAAGAGACTTGTCAAAAATATTATATCTTTAAAAGTTGATATGAAAAAGAGAACAATTAATACTGCCTACTGCTTTGACCTGGATGGTACTGTCACACAAGAAGAAATTCTTCCAGAAATTGCGCATGTTTTAGGAATAAAAGAAGAAATTTATGCTCTTACCAAAGCCACAATGAATGGGCATTTAAACTTTGAATCTTCGTTTAAATTACGAGTTCGTTTACTATCCTCGGTAGGACTAGAGAGAGTTAGGGGTATCGTATCTCGAGTAAAAATAAATTCAAAAATTCAAAAATTTATTAATTCAAGACCTAATAATTGTTTTATTGTTACTGGTAATTTAGATGTTTGGATAAATATTTTAAAAGATAAAATAAATTGTAAAATGTTTTCATCATCAGCTTTGATGGATAAAAATCAAATTATTGGAATCAAAAATATTTTGGATAAAGGTTTTGCTTTAAAAGTAATTCGAGAGCTGGGTTTTGAGCGAATTATTTGTGTTGGTGATGGAATGAACGATATTAGCATGTTTGAAGAATCTGATTTATCAATCGCATTCGGTGGAGTCCATGAACCATTTGATACTTTAATTCAGCTTGCTGACTACATTACATACGATGAGGAGGGGCTATGTCAAGTTCTAAAATCGCTATAATTGCGGCGGCTGGTATTGGGAGTAGATTAGGATTTAATCTACCTAAATGCCTTGTTAAGATTGGTGATTATCCAATAATTAAATATCAATTAGATTTACTAAAAGATTTTGATCAGATTCGAATTGTGGTGGGATTCAAAGCCGAAGAAGTTATCAAAATAGCGAAAGAAATTAGGAAGGATATTATTTTTGTACATAATAAACATTATTATGAAACTGGCAATGTTCACAGTGCCCATCTTGCCTCTCAAGATTTACAAGATCCATTCTTTTTTTTAGATGGAGATCTGATTATAAGCGAAAAAAGCTTTAATAAATTTGTAAAATTTTCAAACAAACATAAACAAACAATTATTGGAATTTCTACTGCTAAGACTCAAGAAGCAGTATTTGTAAAAACTGATAAGAATTTAAACATAGAAGGCTTTTCAAATAGCCCCCGGTTTAAATATGAGTGGGCGGGAGTCGCTTATTTTCATAATTTGAATTTTCATAATCAAAATGATGGATTTATCTATAAAGTTTTTGAGCCTTTGTTGCCTCTCAAGGGTTTTAACCTAGATTTATTTGAAATTGATACTCCTGAAGATTACCAATTCGCACTTGGTCATTTTAAGGATTTAATTGCTAAATAATTATATTTTATTTTAATAAAGCATAAACTCTTAACCTCCTCTTAAAAAACAACTGTTAAATTTTCTCTAATCCAAATATTGAGAGGATATTCTTGAGACTTGAAAATAACACTAATTATTCATTAATTGAAAGTTGCCATAAGGCCAATATCTTGGCAAATATTCTATCTGGAACTTCTGCAAATGGTGATGTTCCAATAATAGACTTCGTTAAAAACTTTGAAACTAAAAGAGAGCCAATTGCTCAGTTTGAGTTTAAGAATTCTATGCTTAATTTCTTTAATGATGATAATGCCCCTCTTGATACTCATAAAACATTAGATTTGCTTGTGCGCAAGAGTGTTTCTTAGTTGCTTTTTAAGCAGCTTTTGTTTTATCAGACCAAATGTTTAAAAAAGCATTTTCTAGATCTGCGGTATATGAAACTGCGTCGCAGACTGGAGAATTAAGAAATTTAAGTGGCAAATTGGACCGATAGAAGTTTAATCTATCTGGAGAGCTACTGAGTTCTAGGGCTTTTTGAATATATTCTTCTTCGGTTTGTGCAATTAATTCTGGTTGCCCAATTAGTCTGTAATAGAGTGGACCTCCGCCACGTGATACCCAGCGATTACCCTCAAGGGAAATACAAGGAACCCCCATTAGCATCGCGTGCATAGTTGTAGTGCCTCCACCATAAGGAAAAGTATCAAGCCCAATATCTATGCGGTTATAAGCATTAAAATATTGGTCAAATTTTTCTTCGCCTTCAAAAATTAATCTATCATCATTGATATTTCTATCAGCAAAAAATTTCTTTAGGTAATTAGTAAAATCTTCATCATCTAGAACTTTTTGTTTTAATAATAATTTTGAGTCAGGCACTGCATTTAGGACTTTAGACCAAAGATCGAGTAACTCGCTATTTATTTTATTAAAGCGACTAAAACACCCAAAAGTTATATAACCATTTTTTTTAAAAGGAGCTTCTAAAATGGAGCATGAAATTTGAGGAGGTCTAAAATAGCAATAAGAATTAGGCAAGTGATAAACTTTTTCGACGAAATCATTATTTTCGGAGGTCTTAACTACTTGAGCGTCAGCAAAAACGTAATCCATTTGAGGTAAGCCTGTCGTACCAAAATATCCAAACCAGCTAACCTGCACAGGAGCAGGTTTTAGAACAAATGTTGCAAGCCTATTGCCATTAACATGACCGAGTAAATCTACCATAATATCAATTCCATCTTCGCTTATAGTTTTGGCTAAGGATTGGTCATCAAGTTCTGATACTGCTCTAAAGTGATCAGCACATTGCGCACAGGCTTTGGTGGTCTCGTCTTGAGCAGAATTGTCGTGATAAATATAAATTTCAAATTTGTTTTTATTATGTTTTTCAATTAAATCTAGAATCCATCTTTCACCAGTTGATGAGAAAAAATATTTCGAGATATAACCAATCTTAATTTTTCTATTGGTAGTAAAATCTTCTTTTCGGTGTTTATATAAAATAGGAGTTTCTTTTAATTTTGCTAATTCTGGGAAACAGTCTCTATAAAAGTTTTTAGCCACAGCTAAAAACTCTTGCATCGAGCTTGAGGGAGCGTGGTTAAGCATATAAAGTAAAAAATTATATTGTGAATTAAGACGAGGAGAGTTTTCTGACTTTAATAATTCAACACCTGTTTTAAAATAAGTTATTGCCTCTTCTATAAATCCAATTTTTTGCAGTGCCGATCCTAGTTGTAAATAAGCTGTGGATTGATTAGGATAGAAATTTATTTCTCTTTTATAGAAATTTATTGCTTTAATATTTT
>JBILGG010000197.1:0-3397 GCA_044351165.1 Candidatus Caenarcanales bacterium
ACCGAATACCTTATTACTCGATGAGCCCACTAACCACTTGGATTTGGCTTCTCAAGAGTCTATAGAGTCTGCTATTGCTAATTTTGAGGGTACTGTTATTTGTATTTCACACGATAGACACCTCATAGATAGCCTCGCTACTCAGATTTGGCAATTTGAGAATAATAAACTTATCGTAAAATCACTCGGCATCCGCACTAAGAGTTAGTAGGCTTATGACTTTTAAGAATTCGCTTAAAAACAATCTGATAAAATAAAATAATTGCAAAGCATCACTATCAGCTTCATCTTTTTTATATTACTAATGATCGCCGTAGGCTGGTGGTCATCAGCTAAGTCTAAGCATAGTACTAGCGATTATTTACTGGCTGGCAGAAGCATAGGACCATGGAGCGTCGGATTATCCGCGCTCGCGACAAGCCTTAGTGGCTTTATGTTTATTGGATATATTGGCTATGTTTACACGACTGGATTTTCTGGTATTTGGTATCTATTGACTTGGGCACTTGGAGATTTACTTGCTTGGTTTACCGTCCACAAAAAACTTCGAGAAAAATCTGAATCTCTAAAAGTCGATACCATAACCGCTTTTATAAGCACAGACTCTAACAAAACCCATAAAAAAATCGTCCAAATATCGTCTATTATTAGTCTATTTTTTTTGATAATTTACTCCTCCGCCCAATTAAAAACCAGTAGTAAAGCACTGCACTCAATCATGCATATAGAGCCGTTTTGGGGAGTTATTATCGCTGGCTTAATTGTGTTTTTGTATTCTTATTCTGGCGGAGTGCGCTCATCGATATCGACTAATGTTATTCAAGCTATTATGATGTGCGTTTCTATGCAGATACTTTGTATTAGCAGTATCATAAAAGTAGGTGGCTTAAACCTGCTGACAGAGAAGCTTAGGAGCATTGACCCTCAGCTGATTAATTTCGCCCCGCAAAGCTCTGCCATTTTTTTTGCGATATTTTTGTTTAGTCTTTTTGTTAATGGTTATGGTGTAATCGGTCAACCGCACATTATGAGCAGACCTATGACACTTGAAAATCCTTCTGATATGAAATATGCTCGCAATGTTTATATCATCGGCTATATGATTCTAGGACTTGGCTCTTACGGAGTAGGGCTTACTGCGCGGGTTTTAATGCCAGAAATGATTAACCTTGATCCGGAGTTAGCCTTTCCTTATTTGTCCATAAACTTACTCCCTGGATTTCTGGTGGGATTAATGCTGGCGGGTGTTTTTGCGGCGGCTCTTTCTACAGCTGATTCGCAGATTCTATCTTGCTCAGCGAGCTTGACTCAAGACTTACTGCCCAAGTACAAAAACTCTTATAGTTTTTCGCGTTTAGTTACTATTTTATTTACTATCGCTTCAGCGAGCTTCGCTTTATTTTCATCACAAAACGTTTTTGATCTAGTTATAGTTGCCTGGGCAATTTTAGCAGTATGTTTTGGTCCGCTTGTCGTTATTAGATGTTTTGATATTCCGATAACCCCACTAACAGCAATTACCATGATGCTTTCATCAGGCGTCGCGGTAATAGTGTGGCGCTATGTATTTCACCTAAATGAAGTTGTTCACGAGACTTTAATTGGCTTAATTTGCTCGCTTATAATTTTTGGGATATCTCGATATGATAAAAAATCTTTTACCAAGTAAAGAGCGCCTCAATAAAATTCTTACTCTAGGCTTGCCTATTATTGCAGGCATGACATCTCAAAACATTTTTACTTTTGTCGATATGATGATGGTCGGCAAGCTTGGTCCATCAGCGCTAGCGGCGGTAGGCAGTGGTGGCATGATGATTTTTACTTTTACTGGATTTGTTTTTGGAGTTAATTCAGGAGTGCAAGCGATCGCCGCTAGATTAAAAGGCGAAAACAAAATCTCAGAGATGGGCATGGCACTTAATAACGGACTTATTTTTTCTTTTTTAAGTTCGATAATTATTTCTGTCATTGGACTAGCTGTCTCAAAGCCAATGTTTAAGATACTTTGTCATGACCCTGAAATCGCTGGGCTAGCGGATGAATATTTTGTGATTCGCATAAGCGTATGTTTTTTTGCTATTAGCAATTACGCTTTTAGAGGCTATTGGAACGCTATTGATAAATCTAAGATTTACATGAATTCATTAATTTTAATGAGCGTGCTAAATATTGCTCTAAATTATTTATTGATATTTGGTAATTTTGGTTTTCCGCGCCTTGGTGTAAACGGATCAGCCTTATCAACAGCAATAGCAACTGTCATAGGAACTAGTTTTTATTTTTTTATTGCCTATAAAGACTCTCGCCAAGAAGGTTTCCTAAAAAAACTTCCTAGTCTAAATGAGTTTCTATTACTCGCTCGAATTTCACTTATTAGTAGCTCTGAGACTGTTCTTACTATGCTAAATTGCGCTTTTATGTATTGGGTAGCGGGGCGCATTAGTCCTTTTGCACTTGCCGGAATCAATATCTTAATAAATATGCAATTAGTAGTTTATCTACCAGCTATCGCACTTGGTATCACTCTAGGGACCTTATCAGGACAGGCTTTGGGGCGAGGCGACAAGGAAGACGCCCATAAATGGGGTATCGATATGCTAAAAGTCGGCACTATACTTTCTTGCATGCTCGCTTTACCATATTTATTATTTCCAGAGCAAATCCTAAGGCTTTTTACTGATAGTCAAGAAGTTATTTCAGCGAGTATAAACTCTACTAGAATTATGGGAATCACTCTTGGTATTGAGGTGCTAGCGTTTATATTTTTGGACGCACTCAAGAGCCTTGGCTACGTAAGCACGCCGATGTTAATGATGACGATTTGTAATTGGTTAATTTTTGCGCCATTGATAAGCGCTCTAGTTTTTTATTTTCATCAAGGATTATTTAGTATTTGGGTGGCTCAGAGCTTAGTTAATTTTTTACTGGGTTATTTACTGTTTGGAGAATGGCAAAAACGCCACTGGCAAAAAGAACTTGCTTAATCACTGCTTATAAGTCATAATTCTTATTTAAGATGTTTGATAGCCTTGTTGGTAATTTTCACAATCCCACGATTTTATTTTTTATACTTGGAATTCTTGCAGTTTCTCTTAAATCAGACTTAGAAATCCCTAACCAAATCGCTAAATTCTTATCCATGTATCTATTATTTGACATCGGAATAAAAGGCGGCGGCGAGCTGTTTCATAGCGGTTTTAGCATAGATATGTTTAAGACCCTATCAATTTGTGGAATAATATCATTTGTAACTCCTTTTATTTGTTACAGAATTTTACGCTTAAAAATGGATATATATAATGCTGGTGCGATAGCCGCCAGTTACGGCTCTATTAGTGCGATTAATTTTATTAACTCCACTTCCTTCCTTGAACAGAACGCTATCCCCTATAGTGGC
>JBILGG010000008.1:0-14683 GCA_044351165.1 Candidatus Caenarcanales bacterium
AAAGAGAAGTATCAGTACTTAGAGATTTTTTGTTTAGTATTGCTTGAACTATTAACTCACCGTTTTTTATATGTCGCCCAAGGTCAGCAGTAGGCAGATTTATATATCTGGACATCGCAAAAACTATAAAAAACGCTATTAAGCAGGCTAATAATATTTGGGTTAATAGAAGTTTAGCTTTCACGCTTTTAAAAAACCATATTTTATAATATAAAAAATCGCCTTAAAACCATCTGTCCATCTGATTTTTTTGCCGCTTTCGATATCTCTGCCGTGGTAAGAAATCGGGACTTCATAGATTCTAATTCTTTTTATGCGCGCGATTTTTGCGGTGATCTCAGGGTCGATTCCGAACCTATCTTCTTTTAGATCGAGCTGCTCTAAAACTTCTCTTCGAAAGGATTTGTAACAAGTTTCCATATCAGTCAGATAAAGATTATTAGCGATATTAGATAAATAAGTCAAAAATTTATTAGCCCAATAATGTATGAAACCTACTGAGCGTCTAGGTTTTGTGCCGGTGAATCTAGATCCATAAACCACATCAGCTCTGCCCTCTACGAGGGTTTTTAGGATTTCGTTGTATTCATTGGGATCATATTCTAGATCAGCATCTTGGATGATGATAAAATCTCCTGAGCTCGCTCTAAAACCAGCTCTTAGAGCGGCTCCCTTGCCGGAGTTTTTCTCTAATCTAAAAAGCTTTATTTGGATTTCAGGGTGAGATGATTGATATTTTTGCGCGATTTCAAAACTTCCGTCTGTAGAACAGTCATCGATAAGAATAAATTCTTTTTCAATATCACCAATTAGTTTTACTTGGTTAACTGTATCTAGAATCGTCTCAAGACTATCTTTTTCGTTATAAACAGGAATTACTATTGAAAGACGCACATCTAATATTATTCCCTTTTTTCTTCACTTGAAAACCTGCTTGTCTTTATTGAAGAATTGTCGCTTGCTTATCTTTAACAGGGCTCTTATCTTGGTGATCCGTGTGTCTGTGCTAAAGTTTTTTTATGCCAGAAACTCAGCAAAAAGTTTGTCAGATTTGCAATTCTAGCGATGAAAAAAATCTTCGTTCCGCGTGCCTGGTAGATGAGCAGATAGTTAAGCTGATTCAGTCTAAGCGTAATTGGGATTCATCAGCGTGGATCTGTGTGATGGATTTAAATTATTTTAGAAATGCTTATGTCGAAAACTTGATTCACGATGAAAAAAGTGAGATTTCCGATTTAGAAAAAACTTTTTTGGAAACCCTTGAAAAAGATCAGGTTGTAAAAGAACTAGATGCGTTTACCGATAAAAACCTAACACGCTGGGAGCGAGTCGCTGACCGGCTTGCAGAGTTTGGAGGAAGCTGGACTTTTATAGTTTTATTTTTGGTGTTGATCGCGATATGGGTAGCACTCAATACGATATTTTTGATCGAGCATAGATTTGATCCTTATCCTTTTATTTTTTTGAATTTACTACTCTCGTGTATCGCCGCGATCCAAGCTCCTATCATTATGATGAGCCAAAACCGGCAAGCCGCTCGCGATCAACAAAAGGCTCTGCAAGATTATCAGGTGAACTTAAAAGCCGAGCTTGAAATCCGCGAACTGCATAATAAGATCGACAAGCTCTTAATCTATCACTGGCAAAGGCTTCTAGAGATCCAAAAGATCCAAACTGAGTTGATGAGAGATGCTTAAGATTTTCGTTAAGCGGATTTCCAGGCCCAAATTCGTTTTGAGGCGAATCCTTAATTTACATAAATTGCTGATAATGCTTCCATGATGGACTCAGGCTCCGGTACCGAGCTGATGGCTCTGCCCATGACTATATAATCAGCTCCGAGCTTGAAGGCTTGCTCGGGGGTGGTAATGCGCTTTTGGTCGTGTGCGTGGGTATCGCTGAAGCGGACCCCAGGGCAGACGGTAATAAACCCCGCTCCTAGAGCGGATTTGATTACGGTGGTTTCAAGAGGCGAGCAGACTATCCCATCTAAGCCCGCTTGCTGAGTGTTTTTGGCTAGGCGCATTACGGCTGATTCGATATCACCGCTAATCCCTAGTTCGGAATTGAGCATAGTTTGATCGGTGCTAGTGAGCTGAGTAACAGCGATTAATTTAGTCGTGGAGCCAGCATCAAGAAGTGCTTGCTTAGCTTTTTTCATCATTTCTATCCCGCCGCTAGCATGCACATTAAGGATATCTATATTAAGCTTGCTTAAGCTAGAGATCGCTCCGTAAGCGGTATTGGGGATGTCGTGAACTTTTAGGTCCAAAAAAATTTTGAGATTTTTTTCTTTTAGAATATCAATAATCTTAAAACCCTCAGCATAAAAAAGTTCCATGCCTACTTTTACAAATCGCGGTCTGAGCTTGCTTATCCAGTTAAATTTTTGTAAAAAAGAATTTACTTCAGCGAGTGAAGAAAAATCTAAAGCGATAATTATTCTATCTAGGATTTCCATGCTTGACCTACCAAATCGTTTATTGATGATACTTTCATGTCGTAGAGTTTTTGTTCGAGTTCTTTTATGATGGTGGGGCAAGCGTAGGGATCGATAAAATTAGCAGTGCCGATCGCAACAGCATTCGCGCCAGCGAGCACTAGCTCGATCACATCATCAGCGTTCATAATTCCGCCCATGCCAATTATCGGTAAATTCACTTCCTGACTGGTTTCGTAGATCATGCGAACGGCGACAGCCTTAATCGCGGGTCCCGAGAGACCGCCGCTACCGCGTGCCAGCACAGGCTTGCGGGTCTTAAGATCGATCCTCATCCCCAGTAGAGTATTAATAAGGCTCAAGCCATCTGCTCCGCCTCGCTGAGCGGCTTTTGCCATGGCGACTATGCTGGTTACATTAGGAGAGAGTTTCACAAATAGCGGGCAAGCAGAGACGCGCTTGACTTCTCTGGTGAGCTCCTCGAGCTCTTTTTCGTTAGTTCCAAAAAATATCCCTTTTTTTACATTAGGGCAGGATACATTGAGCTCGATCGCTGATACATTCTGGATTTTGGAGATTTTTTCGACGACTTGGCAATAATCTTCTACAGTGTTACCCACGACATTTACAAAAATCTTAGTATCAAACTGCTCCAAGAACTTAAGCTCATCAGTGATGACTTTTTCTAGTCCAGGGTTTTGTAAGCCAATAGAATTAAGCATTCCGCCCGAGGTCTCGGCTACTCGCGGAGTCCAATTACCCTCTCGAGGCTCTAGGCTAACGGCTTTTATGGCAATGCCGCCAAGCTCGCTCAAGTCATAAAATTTAGCGTATTCTTTACCGAACGCAAAACATCCCGAAGCCGGCATAATCGGGTTTTTCAAGCTGATTCCAGCAAGATTGACATTTAGATTGGTTTTTTGCTGAACCGACATTTATTATATTTTATCATAATCAAAAACTATAGTTTTTGTGAGCGATAGCGGTAGCATCATGAGGGTGCAAACTTTCTTTGTGAGAGACTTTGACATGGTATCCATAAATCTCTGTGCGAAACTCTAGGGCGTTTTTTATTAGCCTGCAAGCATCTTCGCTAAACATAAAGTTCTTGCCATTGAGGCGCGCAAACTCTTGTTCGTCTTCTCGCTTAACAGCCGCTTGCACAGGGGTTTTTAGCGTGTTTTCGATAAGATCTATCCAGTAATCAAGCTTAATATCGCCGCTGGGAATCTGCTTAAAAACCAAGCTTATCTGAGCTGAACTGCGCTGAGCGTGAGGTACTGCGCTCTGGGACTCAGGCGAGCCCAACCATTCTAGTAGTTTTGCTTTTGAGATAAATTCTTCTTGCGGGAAGTTTTCCAGGAAGGCTTCTTTATTTATTTCTCTTGCCAAAGCCGCTGAGCAAGGGCAAGTGCTGGAGTATAGAATTTCAAAATCAAGAGTATAAATAAATTCCTTTGCTGTTTTTTTGTGGGCACTAATGGTAATAGGGTAAAATCTCCAGCCGCTTTTGTCGCTCTTTAGGGCTGGTCTGAGACTCATGTAATCCAAGCTGACAGAGACTTTGGCTTGGCTACTAAGATCAGCATGGCTAGCAGTAAAAATCTCACACAAGTCTCTAAGCGAGCCAAACGACAGAACCTGCTTGCCGAGTTGTTGTTGAGCGTGCAGATATAGCCTAGACATGTGGATACCTTTGGCGTTCAGGTCATCAAGGCTAACAAAAAGCTCACAGCGAGCGGGTTGTGTGCTGGTCTTACCAGATATGTCACTGACTAAAACTGGTAGTTCTACATCAGTCATCCCCACCAAATTAAGAGTAGTTTTGATTCTGGAAAAATCCGTGTTCGCTATATCTGGCTTGGCTAGCGTGTTTTCGCCTGAATTATTAGTAAAAAAAGTTTTCATTAAAGTTGGGTGGGGTTAGGAGCGTCTCCGTAGACTTCCTTAGGGTCGAAGGTTTTAGAGCTTTCGGTGTAGTTAAGAATGATTTTTTGATTAGGGTTATAATCTGAGCCAGTAGGCACAGTCCGATAAAAACATGATCTATAACCCACATGGCAAGAGGCTCCTGAGCCAGTCACTTCTACTCTGAGCCAAACACAATCTTGATCATCATCTATGCGCATCTCGCGAATGTTTTGATAAAGTCCGCTACTAGCACCTTTGTGCCAAAGGGTTTTACGTGATCTGCTGTAATAGTGAGCTTGACCGGTTTGGACGGTCTTGATAAAAGCTTCTTGGTTCATGTAGCCGTGCATCAAAAGCTCACCGCTCCCATAATCAGTGGTTACCACTGGTATTAGTCCGTGTTCATCAAACTTAGGAGCGAGCTCGTCCCCTTCCTCGACTTGTTCTATAGTTTTTCTGGATTCAAAGTTAACCATTTTTCTCTAATATTTTAATACATATTGCCCTGTAAAATCAAGGGAAATCAATTCTAGTTAAAGTATAAAATCCTCATAATTAGCTCTGGTAATGAGTTTGAAGTGAGTGTGGCAATCCAGCTTTTTAGCTTTAGCTTTACTATTTGGGCTGTATTTAAATTCATAAGTCCATAACTTATTGTTGCGCACCTCGATCCAATCTAGCTCAGCTCCGTCGTAACTACGCCAGAAATAATATGGCCTGTTAATTTTTTTATTGCTTAGATATTTTATTCTTTCCATCACCATGAAATTTTCCCAGAGCTGACCCTTATCAGAACGTAAATCTAGCTCATTAAAATTATTAATCAAAGCATTGCGAATACCTAGGTCCGTAAAATAAATCTTATGTTTTTGGGTGATTTCTCTTTTGCCGCCAGTTGAGTAAGGTGCTACAAGCTTTATTACAAAAGCTTTTTGTAAGATATTAATATATTTTTCTACGGTTTTTACATCTATACCTAAAGTGCGTGCAATATTATTAAACGATAGTTCTGAGCTGATCTGTAACGCAAGGAGCTTTGCCAGCTTGTCAATAATAAAAGATTTTTTGATATCATCAAATTCAAAAATATCTTTGTACAAATAACTTGAGCTCAATTCCTCTAGTCTGGATTTTTTAATCTCTAGATCTCGCTCAGTGACTACTTCTGGATAAAATCCATAGAGCATAAATTCTTCTAAGGTTTTATCAATTTCGATAAGGTCTTCTTTGTGGGAGATTTCATTTATACTTAAAGGATAAAGATTATAAATTTCTTTTCTGCCTGTGAGTGTCTCTGAAACCGAATCTAGTATGTTTATGCTTGAAGAGCCTGTCGCTATGATTTGTTTTTTGGATTTGAATTTATCCACAAGAATTTTGAGAACTTCACTGATGTTATAAACTTTTTGAACCTCATCAATTAATATTAGTTTTTTCTTTTCAAGAAGTTTTTCTAGTCGGCGAACTTGGTCATGAGCGAGTAAAGCTCTGTCATCTAGATAGTCGCAGTTAAAATGTGCAATTTCGTTTTTTGGAAATCCTTTTATGATTCGTTGCGCGAGTGTGGTTTTGCCCACTTGCCGAGCACCTAGTATTAATATTATTTTTCCGCCAAAAAGATTTTTTTTGATGCTATTTTCAATGTCTCTAGGGTACATATTTAAATCCAAAAATTACGCGTAATTTTTATTATTATACCCATTTTTTACGCTGAATCTTAGAAATTTGCGCTAAACTTCGGCAAATTATCATGAATTTCTGATGAAAACCCTCTAGATCCCAAAATTAAGCGTAATTTTACTATTTAACGCTAAAAATATGGCACAAATTATAAAACACATCATAAAACTGCGCTTGAAAATTCAGTACCGGGATCTCGAACCACATCAGGTACATATAGGCTATAACCCAGCCACCAATTACATCTTCGGTGTGGTGTACTTTTAGTTTTAGCCTACTTAGTCCAAGTAAAATCGGCATAGCATACAGCACCAGCGCGTAAGGCATTGGCACCCCAAAAAACTTAGCTATAGACCAGTACAAGACGGTGGAGACAAGTGAATGCCCCGATGGGAAGCTGTGCCCGCGCACGTTTGGAACGCCCCAGTTATTAACATCAGGACGCTTTTTTTTGATGGTGTTTTTTAGAAGTAAATTTAGCGCATATCCCCAAAACCACAGCGAGCCCACTTGATAACCTTGTTTAAAATCAACAAACAGCAAAAAACAACAAACCAAAAATTGGGGAAAAATATTCCCACAAAAAGTAAAATAGCGAATTAGTTTATTCATCAATAAATCCATTAAATTAATGCAAAGCACCCAAAAAACTTTTGACTGAATCGCCCATTACGGTCTTTTCCAGGTAGCAAGCGGATTTCAGACCCCACCAGCGCAGATCTTTTTTGCGCGCGCTGGATAGCTCGAGAGATTTTTTGAGTTTGCGGCGGCCGGTATCAAGATCCCCAGCCAAAATATACCAGTAAGCGAACCTCAAATTCGCTAGGCTGTAAGCCTCATTACTAATGGCTTGGAACTCATCTCTAATAAATAGAGCTAAGCTTTTGGTTTCGCCGATTAAATTCAAGTAAGTCTGCAAATCAAAATTAGCCAAATTAGTGTGATGCTTGAGCACCTTGAGTGTAACATCTTCGATCTTTTCAGGCTTTACGTTTTGCACTGACTGACCGGGGTGCAAGCGGTAAGCTCCGAGCGGCTCTTGGATATGATGAAACTTACCCAAGCGAGAGAGTCTTAGCCAGTAATCCCAATCTTCGTATGGAATGTACTCGCTGACTTGATCTCCGGCTTTTTTGATAATTTCTTTTCTGAATAGCGGTGTGACTGATGGCACAAAATTCCGCATCAAAAGATCAAAAAATACATAGCCTGAACAGCCCTGCTTCTGCCTCGTTGCCGATCGCACGCGGCGACCATCGAGATCTATGCGGTTTACAGAGGCGTAGCTCAAAATCACATCAGGATTGTTTTCTAGGACTGCGACTTGTTTTTCTAGTTTGTGCGGGTACCAAATATCATCAGAGTCAACTAGCGCGACATACTCTCCCAGAGCCAATCCCATGCCATAGCTCCGCGCGACTGCGCGCTCTGAATTGGGCTGATAAAAATATTTTATGCGGTAATCTTTTTGGCAGTAGTAGTTAAGAATTTCTTGAGTGTTATCGGTGCTACCATCATCCACAAAAATAACTTCAAAATCCATGAAACTCTGTTTTAGAATGCTATTCAGGGTCGCAGAAAGATATTTACTGCGGTTATAACTCGGAATAACAATCGATACCAGAGGTTTGGGCATTAAGCGATTACTTTTTGTTTTAGAGAGACAAACTCAGATAGATCCAAATTCTCTCTATTAATGATTTTAGCCCCAGCTGCGGTATATGACCAGATGGCTCCTGGATAAACCAGCATGGGAGCGAGGTAGCTGTGTTGGTCGGGAAAAACTTTAGCGAGATTGGCTTGGGTTTTATCGAGTTCTTCGCGCATAAAAATCGGTGAGCCCGATTGAGCACAAAAAATCCCATCGCTTTTCATCACTCTTTTTATGTCGCGGTAAAAATTTTCTTCTATCAAGCCCGCCGCAAAGCCCTCTGGATCTGTCGAGTCACAAAGTATCAGGTCAAAACTCTTTTCTGGAGCGGATTTGATAAAGGCAAGAGCATCCTGCACACGCAAATCTAGCTTAGGGTTCTGAAACTCACTAGCTATCTGCGGAAAAAATTGCTTGGAGACTTCGATGACATCAGCATCGATCTCGACCATGGTGATTTTTTTTATGCGTGAATTCCAGTTATGAATCAGATCGCGCACTATTCCGCCATCACCCGCTCCGATCACCAGGATATTAAGCTCACTTGCTGATGTTGACAGGTTTTGCATACCATAGGTGGTGAGTGACTTGTGGTACATATGCTCGTCTAGATCGCTGAGCATATAAGCTCCGTCCAGAGCCATAACCGTGCCAAAATCCTCATTTTCGAAAATTAAAATATCTTGATATTCACTGCGCTTATGATAATGAACTTGTGATACCTTCATCCCAAAAGAGCGCTGATTTTTATGTACCTCTTGAAACCATTCCATAAAAAAAATTTTAGCAAACTCTTGACACCCATATAAAAGTATGCTATTATATGGGTATGAGCACAGTATTATCCCCTAAACAAGAAGAAACCGCAGAAGTAATCTTTACTCTGACCCATAAGTTTAATTACCCACCCACCTTGGATGAGATAGCCGCCGAAATGGGCATCACCAAGGGAACCCTCCAGTACCACATGACGGCACTTCGTAAGAAGCAAGCTGTCACGTGGAATACTGGCTCAGCCCGCTCTGTGAGAGTGACTGACCCGGATGTGCTCGAGCATTGTCGTAATAAGTTTCAGCATATCGCTAAAGCCGAGCAGTTTAATGGAGTCTTTGATAAGGGCTCGCTGAAGCACGCTTCCACAGAGTTTTCTAGCTCGCTAGAGCGCACTCAGATCCCTATACTGGGCAAAATTGCCGCGGGCGGTCCTTTGGATCTGGCTGATAATCCTAATGAATATTTGGAGTTAGATTCGTTTTTTGATTCTGGTTGTTACGCCCTTAAGGTAAAAGGCGAGAGTATGATAGATGCCTTAATCTCAGATGGGGACTTGGTCTTGATCGAGCCGCGCCAGCAAGCTCGTAACGGCGAGATAGTCGTAGCTCTGGTAAATGACTCGACTGCGACTCTGAAGCGTTACTTTAAGGAAGATGATCGTATTCGACTCCAGCCCGAAAACCCCACTATGTCTCCGATCTATATAGATCCTCGTAAAGACGACCTAAAAATCCAAGGCATTGTAAAAGGTGTTATCCGTAAGACCTAATAAATGTGGCAATTATTAGATATAGCTTATGTGATTCCAGCCTGCGTTTTTTTAGGTTACTGGATAGGTATAGCCCTCGAAAACCAATTCCCTGGTGCTTACAAGACTCCTGCTATTGTTTTTGGGGCGGTTTTGGGCTTCGTATTAGCCTTTGTTAAAATTAAACGCTATGTGGACTCGGTGAATAATTCGCCCAAAAAGCCTGGTAATAGTGGGGATTCTTCACTAAATGAGCGTGGTGGTAATTAGACCACTAAGATAAGCTTTTGAGGCAGAAATCAAGCTAAGCTTGATTTGCCGTTAGAATCTCTCGAGGTGATGGATACAAGGGAATCAATCACCAGCGCATACCGGAGTTTTTTTAGGGTCATCTCGTTTATGAGCGAATTAACAACTGTTTTATTAATTCTTCTTCAGCAATAATTTTACTGAAAATAGCTTTATCAATGTTTAAGACTAATTTAGGACCTTTATGATCGTTATTATCAGCAAACCGTTTTAGAATTTGACCGCAGGCGCTTCGCTCTATTGATTCACCGTTACTCTTCTTAATACCTAAAGCTTCTTTTAGGGCGTGAATTACAGCTGGGGCTTTTTTTTCGCCTTTTGCAGTTAAGATGACGGTTTTAAGTTTTTTGTTTTTTTCAGCGTTAAAAGAATCCATGCCCATGGTGTAAGCGTGGGTACAATTTCTGCGCTTAGATTCTTCTGGGCGAAGCTTAATTTTTTTTGGACCTTCGTTTAGAATTTGTTTACCGGTTAAGGAGTTTTGCTCTTCGCCTATATAAGCTACATGCGGAGGTACAGCCGCTCCGATGCCACCGACTATTAATCGTGGACCCCTCTCTAGAAGTTTTTTATAAGGCTCAAAATTATTTATATCTATAGCTTTAAAGCGATCTCCTAGATTTTGAATTAATTTAGGAAGCCATGACCGTAAGCTTTTTGAAAAGCTAGTGTTACCATCCTTGAGTTCGTCCATATGACTCACGGTAAGATCATCAGGCACAAAACTTTTAGAAAATAATTTATCTAAAAATGCATAAATTTCACCCTTAGGTTTATCGTCTTCGTCACCGTGAGTAGAGTCTGCAGGAAGTATCGCAAGACCGCCTTGTTGCATTTCTTGTTTTATTAATTCTGCTACAGATCGATTAAGTGAATTGGTATCAGAGTATACATTAAGAATAAAATTGCCGATGCTATATACCTTGGGTTTGTGCTTATATAATGCATATGAGCGGGTTGGGTGGACTTCTTCAGGATTCCTTACTTCCTTTCCAAAGATTCCATTAAATTTTGTATTCCATCTCTGGGCTGTTGGGTTTGGAGGTATTTGTCCTTTTGCCTTAATGACCATAATAACCTCTACAATAACACCCCATGCTCAAAATAAAAAGATATTTACAGAATTTCAAAATAAGATTTTTCTATCCTCTTAGTTTTTACTAAAGTTAAATCCTTTTGGTATCTCAAGGGATTTAGCTAATATCAATGTTAGAATTTTTCTTGTATGAAAACAGCAGTTAACTCAGGTATTGGTAAAGTAGTTCAGGTTATAGGCCCGGTTGTGGATGTGGAATTCCCTAGCGGTCAGCTTCCTGATATTTATAACGCTCTAAAAATTCAGTGTACTAACCCTGCTGGTCAACAAATAAATCTTACTACCGAAGTTCAGCTCATGCTCGGTGATAACCGCGTGCGCTCAATTGCCATGAGCTCTACAGAAGGTTTGACTCGCGGCATGGACGCGCGTGACACGGGCGCACCGATCTCTGTGCCAGTCGGTGAGGCGACTCTAGGCAGAATCATGAATGTTTTGGGCGAGCCAGTAGATGAGATGGGCGAGCTAAAAGCTAAAAAATATACTTCTATCCACAGAGAACCGCCTGCACTCTCTGAACAAAACACAAATATCGAAATTTTTGAAACCGGAATCAAGGTCATTGACTTGCTTACACCTTATGTAAAAGGCGGTAAGATCGGTCTGTTTGGTGGAGCGGGCGTCGGCAAGACGGTTTTGATCATGGAATTGATTAATAACGTTGCTAAAGCGCACTCAGGGATTTCTGTTTTTTCTGGAGTGGGCGAGAGAACCCGCGAAGGAAACGATCTCTATCATGAGATGAAGGATTCTGGAGTTATTGATAAAGTAGCTCTTGTTTATGGTCAGATGAATGAGCCTCCAGGAGCGCGTATGAGAGTAGCTCTTACTGGTCTTACTATGGCTGAGTATTTTCGTGACGAAGAGAATAAGGACACTTTGCTTTTCGTCGATAACATCTTCCGCTTTACCCAAGCGGGTTCTGAGGTATCTGCGCTTCTTGGTCGTATGCCATCAGCTGTAGGTTACCAGCCGACTCTAGCTAATGAAATGGGCCAGCTCCAAGAGCGAATAACATCGACTACAAAAGGCTCTATCACTTCTGTTCAAGCGGTTTATGTACCAGCGGATGACTTGACTGACCCAGCGCCGGCGACTACTTTTGCGCACTTGGACGCGACTACAGTTCTTTCAAGGCAAATCGCCGAGCTTGGAATTTATCCAGCTGTCGATCCTCTAGATAGTACTTCTACTGCTCTAAAAGCTGATATCGTCGGAAGCGATCATTATCAGACAGCTCGCGGTGTTCAGAGAATTCTCCAAAAATATAAAGAGCTCCAAGATATTATTGCGATTCTTGGTATGGATGAATTGAGCGACGAAGATAAGCAAGTCGTTTACCGCGCGCGTAAAATCCAAAAATTCTTGTCCCAGCCGTTTTTCGTGGCTGAGGTATTCACTGGCTCGCCTGGCAAATATGTCAAGCTTTCTGATACCATCAGATCATTTAAAGAAATCTTAGAAGGCAAGCACGATAACCTTCCTGAGCAAGCTTTTTATATGGTCGGTAGTATTGAAGAAGCTATCGAAAAAGCTAAGGCTTTAGCGGCTAAGGTTTAGAGCTGGATCTTATGATTGTAAAATAAAAACTGCAAAAATTAAATAACTTTGCTAAAATAATTTCCATGCAAGTAACTTCAACAATAGACCGAGCAAAAACTCAATTTTTAAAATTAGTTTCAAGAACTACAGAATCACCTAATCCAACAAGTAATGCTCAGCCTATTGGAGATTCGGCTATAACACTTCATGATCCAGAGTTTAAAATATCTTTTAACGATTACAAAGATGGTTTCTTTAGAGGAGTTGTAAAAACCCAAGGTAAAGAATATCCTATTCAATTTATTTGGTATGGGCAATCTTCTGGAGAAGCAAGAGATCTTCGCGCGACAGGAAAAATTATTGTGGCAGATAAAGATCATACACATGATTATAAATTCGAAAATACCGAGTTACATGGAGCTCTTCGTGCTGCAGCTAAAAGATTTGTTTTACAGCCTTTGGAAGAATCAGTTCAATCAATAAGATTTACTAGTATAAAATCTAATAAGAATGGTAAAATTATTAGATATAGTGGTTTATTACGTAATATTGATAATAATCCCATTGAAATTTCTTATAAACCAGAATCAGAACTTTTAATAATAGATGGTTATACTTTTGGATTTAAAATTGATCAACAAAAATATCCAAAATTAACTAAGGCTATTGATGATTGCATTAAAGGAACTCCTCCAGATACTATTGAATAAAAATTCAATTATTTTTATAAACTAAATAGATAATAGTATTTACTGTTCAGTAATACATCAAGTTAATAAAATCCCCAAAACATCGCTAATACATAATAATATATTAGTAGGCACTTATTTGTGCTTGTTTGTTGTGTCTTGATACAGACCATACACCATCCTAAAAATATTATCCCGGCCCGTGAAGATAAACGGCCTAGCCCTGCTATTCAAGATATCTCTAAAAATGCTGAATCGATTGGTGCTTATCGAGAAGAAGCTCCGAGTTTTGCGCTAGATTCACAGACTACCAAAAACTCTTTTGATAGCATAAAAGATTTTTTTATTAACAAGTTCCCGGTTTATGGTTATATCATCACCTCGGTCTTGCATGGAATAGCGGGTTTGACGAGCATTAATAATTTTTTGTTTAGCCATAAGCTAAAAAAACTTTTTGATAAAATCACGGTCTCAGCTTCTAAGGCGGTTACTTCCATTACCTATGCGTTTTTGGCACTAGATTCTTTTAAAAAAAACAGAATGTTTGATTTTATTGCTCGGCTTTTGGATCCTTTGTTTGTGCCGTGGATGAAGCTCGAGGATATTCATCTGGCTCGCGGAATGAGTGCTGGATTGACTTTGATAGATTTTTCGCAGATGAGAAAACTTCCTAATAAACCCTTGAGTAAATTTGAAAACTTTTTTGGTAATCTAAAAGCGACAGTCCAGATGCTTGAAGAGTCCTTCAAGAGTGGGTTTGGAGCGGATCGAAAATTATTTGTAAAAGCGGAAAATGATCAGGGCCACACTATGGCTTTGTTTGGGCATATGATAATGCTTGGATCGATGCTAGGAGTGTTTTTTGGGGCTAATCAGCGCAATTTAATGAATAAGATAGGTGGCGTGATTCGTAATCTAGGAGGGTTTTTAGGAGATATTACTATGATTCTTCACGGGGATGAATCATTTGTGTTGTCGGGATGTTTTTATGCCGCTAACGCTGTTGTGGATGCGCTCCAGAGGTTTTTGCCTGCTAATATTATCGATCCGATCAATCACTTCAATATGATTCTTAACAACGTTGCTACTTATCATTACGGCAAGATCTCTCGTAAACGAAACGAAAATAAATTCAATGATTCTTTTGCCGCTAAAAAGCCCTCAGAGATTGGCTTAGAGCCTAGGTTAAAACCCCTAGCTATGGCAAATTGAAACTTAATTATTCCTTTAGTTAATTAGTGTTAATATATTCATCTTGTAAATTTATGCCTAGTTACTTAATCAACAAATATTAGATGAACACAACTCTTCCTCTGCATTCAAGCATGCCTAATAGTTCTTTGCCAGAAGAAGGTTTAAACACAAAAATTAATAATCAAATCAATTTTTCTAATCCAGTTCCTGTCCATCCTCCTCCACCTAGCGAGTCATATACATTTAACAAAAAATTATTTCATTTACCGATGGTTTTATTTAGTAGAGAGTCTATTTATCGGGGTTTGATCGAGTCTTTTGCGGTAGATGTGCCCTCCTGCCTTGCTGCCGCCACGCGCAATAAAACATTTTTCTTGGAGACGATTTTTGAGACTCTAATGAATAATTTTATTGTTTATGCAACTCCAAGTATAACTAAATTAATAGCAGGGGCCCGATCTAAGGCTATCTTCAATGGCTCTGCTGGACAGTATTACAACTATATGCTTTTTAATCGAGCTGATCTGGATAATAATGAAAATTTCGACAAAGCGCGCAATCGAATTCTAGAAGATGAGGTCTCAGATAACGAAACTATGCTTGGAATTTTTGGTAACCGAGGGGGCATGCCTAATGAACGCACTGCTCA
>JBILGG010000122.1:0-4724 GCA_044351165.1 Candidatus Caenarcanales bacterium
TTAATAAGCCTACAACCCCGCACTAATAGTTAGAGTTTCGCCAGTAATAGCGCGAGCTGACGGCGAAATCAAGTACTGAATCAAATGCGCTATTTCATTGGGTTCTATCCAGCGGTTTTGGACAGTGGCACCGAGATTATTTTTTTCTTGGTCGGGAGTATTTAAGATAGCTTGAGCCATATCCGTTCGCACCCAGCCTGGAGCCACAGCGTTTACATTAATCCCAAACTTTCCAAGCTCCCAAGTCAATGACTTCATAAGCCCGATCATACCTGCTTTTGAGGCGCTATAAGCTGGAGAATAAATTTCTCCTTCAGCGCTCACCGATGAAACCATCACTATATGCGCGCCTTGCTGAGCTTGCAAGTAAGGCAGAGATTTTTTACACAGCCTAAAAGCACCGGTTAGATTTATATCAATAACTTTTTGCCACTCTTCTAGACTGTGCTCCTGGAGCGGGGCTGAGTGGTAGACTCCGGCATTACAAATCAGCGCATAAAGAGATGAGCCCTCGGTAAAATTGTCGGCAAAAAATTTATCAACAGATTCTTGATTACTGACATCCAGCTCACGCGAGCCCGGAGCTAAGACCTCATATCCGCTCTGGATGAGCAATTCAGCGGTCGCTTGCCCAATGCCTCTAGATCCGCCAGTGATTAAAACTTTTTTTGCCATAAAAAAAGCCTAGCATTTTTTTGCTAGGCTTTTTTGAATCGTAATTTCTAAAATTCTTTTAGACTGTTTGTAATTCAGGTCTAGCTTCGTCTAGAATAGCGCCTTCTACAGGACAAGCCGCCAGGCAAGCTCCGCAATCGATACAAGTATCTTGATCAATATATGGATACTCAAAACCTTTAGCGTTAGATTTTCTTGGTTCTGGCCAGTGGATACAATCAACTGGACAAACCGGGATACAATCCGCCGCTCCTTCGCAAATATCAGAAACAATAGTATATGGCATTTAGGTCTCCTTTTTAAACCATTTGGAATATCGGCTTTTTATCAAAAAATCTTGAGGGATTTCGCCGATAAATTCATAGTAACAAAAAGAAAAGTTTAGAAACCTTCTTGAGAATTATTCTTATTAGTATTACTTATTATTCCTTGCAGATTCTGACTGGAAAAATCTTATTTGGGTTACTTATCATCTCTGGATCAAAAATTTTTCTGACTTTTAGCATGGTTTCCATATCAGCAGGCGAAAACAAATAAGGCATATGATCTTGCTTCTCGACACCGATCCCGTGCTCGCCAGAGAGCGCGCCTCCTATCTCGATACAAAATTTTAATATCTCCTTACTTGCTTTGTGGATGCGGGTCACCACGGTAGGATCTTTTTCTGGATCATACAAAAAATTAGGATGCAGATTACCATCAGCGGCGTGCATTACGCTTGCCAAGCGCAAGTGATATTTCTCAGAGACTTCACTTATAAATCTAACTGCCTCGGGAATTTTGGAGCGAGGCACGACTACATCATAAAGATACCAAAAAGGAGCCAGCTTACCAAACGCTGAAACCGTGCCCTTGCGCACCTTCCACAAAAAATTTCTGCGCTCAGAGTCTTGAGTCTCTTCGTATTGGATGGGATTAAAACCCAGACTGGGATTTTTAATAAGAGTTTTTATCTGCTCGGCTTCAAGTAAAATTTCATCGTTATCACCGTCTAGCTCTATTAATAAAACCGCCTTAGTATCAGGCAGTAAACCCAGGTCATAAGCCTGAGTAACGGCTTTTATCGCACCTTCATCTATCATCTCGATCGCTGTTGGCTTAAACCCGCGTGAAATAATCTCACTAACCGTTCTTGCCGAATCATCGATACTAGAAAAACAAACCTGCATGGTCAGAAACGACTCAGGGACTGGGCTTAAGCGCACCAGAGCCTTAGTTGCGATACCAAAAGTACCTTCAGTACCAGTAAACAAACGACTAAAATCAATCAAACAATGCTTAACACCATCTTTTATCGCGCCAATCTCTTGAATCTGACCATTGGGTAAGACCAGCTCCAGACCGAGTACTTGGTCGGCTGTAACACCATGCTTAAAACAATGAATCCCGCCAGCATTCTCGGCGATATTACCGCCTATGGTACAAGCGTCTTGAGATGAGGGGTCTGGAGCAAAATGTAAACCATGACAGGATTGCGCTTGCACTAATTTAGTAAGCTCAGAATTAACTAGACCCGGCTCTATGAGCGCGGTTCGATTGATCGGATTAAACTCTAGCAAGCGATTCATCTTGGCAAGAGAAATTATCACCGTGTGAATTCCGCCGATGGCTCCGCCCGATAACCCTGTCCCCGCGCCGCGCGCAGTAAAATTGATCTTAGCCTGTTCGAGAAAATTTTGATGATTTACTTCATTAATAGCAGTAATAATCTTCGAGACCTCTTGAGTGCTCTCAGGAATCAAAACCAATCCTGGTCTGCTTTTAAATAGTGAAGTAGCGTCTGTTTCGTAAAGAATAAGATCACTAAGATCCTCCAAAACTTGATCCTTGCGCAAAAAAGTTTTTAGGATTTTGAGAAGAGCTTTTAGCCTAGTAATTGATTTCAGTGAGGACATGATTATATTTATCTATCTTAGCCCGGCAGATATCGTTATAAATTTTCTGAAGCTTAACTGTGATATTTCCTGGTCTGGTATTACTCAGCTCGTAATTATCAATCGAGCCTATCGGCACTATCTGCGCGCCCGTGCCGCAGAAAAACGCTTCATCAGCGATATACAGCTCACTTCTATCAATAGCACGAACCTCAGTTTCTAAGCCCAGTTCAGCGCGAGCGATCTCGATAATAAATTTTCGAGTAATGCCCTCTAAAATATTTTCGGTAACACCAGAAGTGATCAGCTTCCCATCTCGAATAATAAAAAGATTCATCGCCGAACCCTCAGCTACATGCCCTTCTTCTGTCAAAAATATCGAATCATCATATCCACCCAAAACCGCGTTTGCCTTACTCAGAGCGGTATTCACGTAGCTACCATTGATTTTGGCGCGCGCCGGAATAGCATTATCAGAAAGTCTGCGCCAGCTTGAAACCTGCACGCTGATTCCTTTTGAGGTGCTCAGGTAATCACCCAAATCAATCGAAGTAATAGTAAAACAATCTTCCTCATCAGCAGATCCAATCACGCAAGGACCAATGCGCAAGCAGGATTTAAACCAGCTCGGTCTGATATAGGCATCGCATTTAGGCTGATTAAGTTTTAGTAACTGCACCACTTTTTCTGTCATTTGATCGACATTGTAATAAGGCTTGAGCCTGAGAATTTTACAGCTTTTTAGAAGCCTTTCTAGATGCTCGCGAACGTGAAGCGCGTAGAGTTTTTGTTTTTCGGGATTCCAGTAGGCTCTAATTCCCTCAAAAACCGCCGTGCCATACATAAAGCCATGAGACATAACGCTAATTTTTGCGTCCTGAAAATCCACAAAATCCTTACCAAGAAATGCTTTTTTATGAATACTTATAGGAATTACTGCCATTAATTGGTAAGTATATAACAAACTAGAGAATTACTGAAAAGATAAATATTTGGCAAAATTGTATTTTAGATAAGAGGAGTGCTAAGATAATAAATAATGGATAGAAGAAATTTTTTAGGAATATTTATTGCCAGTTTATTACCAGTTATAAGTAACACTGCAAAAACAACTACAACTATCAATAATCCAAACTCTGCCCAAGATGTCTTTAAGCTTAAATATATGCCACCTTGCGGTGAGACATGGAGCTCTATATTAGTTCGTTCATCTAGTGATAAAATTATAGATATTAAAGATATCGTCACCTCGACTGTAGAAAATCTTCCAAATAAAATTAAAAAAATTTTAAAAGATTTAAAACAACAATACCCGAAATCTAGATTCATTTTTGAAAACAACTTCATGGTCTATAACAGAGATGAGTATGATCAATTAGCAGAAACTACTCTTGAAAACCTTTTAAAACCATCAGAGCAATCACGCAGAGAGCTTTTATCAAAATTATCGAGACAAGCTAAAATATAACCATGAACAAAAAACAGCTTTATTTAATTTACGGAGTATCAGTATTAGTCTTAGGACTGGTGGGGTATTTTCTCACTCACGCCAAATCAGCTCTAATTAGCGCTCTGGTAGCGGGTTTGATCATGATGATCATGGGCTTGCTTGTCGATAAATTTGGTTTTATCCAGCTTGTAGCGCGCGTTTTTAATTTGTTGTTTTTGGGGGCCTTTACCTGGAGGTCGAGCATGGCGATCACGGCTCTAGTAAACGGTCACGCCGACAAGTTAATCCCCAGCGTGCTTTTAAGCTTTATGGCTTTAATCAGCGTTGCGGTTTTGGCGATCGACATACTCACCAAAAAACCCGTCCAGCAAAACTGAACTTTCGATATATTGATCAAACAAGCCCGGAGCAAAAATCTTAGCCTCTCCGCCTGTCGCTATCTTGATGAGCTTTTGATTATCAGTTTTAAAAATTTCACTAGCTTGCTCAAGCCATTTGCCGATCAGCCCCAAATGCGCTTGGTAAGCGCCATAGATAATTTGCTCGCGAGACGAAAAAAATCTCTGCCCCACTGGCTTAGCTTCTATTTCACTAATTACTTCCGCTAAATCCTGCTCACTAAAATCATCGAGCAAGGAGCAGTTTTGATTTAGAGCCTTGATACTCGTTTTTAGGCCGCTGGCTATAAAGCCTCCCTTTAAAACACCCTTGCTATCGGCGCTAGA
>JBILGG010000123.1:0-4712 GCA_044351165.1 Candidatus Caenarcanales bacterium
TGGCGAGTAAAAGTAATAATGCGCCAAAAAATGAGTAATGCTATTGGCTTGAGCAAGATTTATAAACTCCTCCCTATCTTTAGCATAAACCATTTTTATGGCTACTTCATTACGCCTACGAATTTCAGCAAGAGACTCTTTTGTGTAAGCCATACTTCTTTCATAATCAATGAACACTGACCTTTTACTTGTTATTGATGCGACATTTAAATCGGGCAACAAGGGATGACCAGCTATTAAGCTATCTGCCGGCAAATTTTGTAGTAGATTATTAACCCTAGCATCAATACTTACATAACGCGCATGATAAAAAGGTTTGAAGTGAGTCCAGAAATTATAACCAAGAAAAATTAATATTATTGCCGCCACTTGATAAAAATATTTTTTAAAAAAGATTTGGGCTATTTCAAAAACCCACAGTGAAGCTAATATCATTATTAGAATTACAGATAGAAGTAAAGAAGAAACAGCAATATATCTACTTGGCAAATAAAGTATTGGAAAAACCAACTGAGAGCCAAAATAGAGAATCAACGAAGCATAAAAAAGAATCGCTGGCTGAGATTGAGCAATCGTAGAAAAAGAACTATAAAAAGTTTTTTTAGATTTATTCATACAAAGATATAGAAACAAATAAATCAAAGAGAAGTAAAAGGCCCAAACAACAATTTGACTAATTTTAAGGTACCCAATTCCCAATCCCCAGTGCTCATTAGTCCACCAGGATCCGTCCCAGAGTGATGATCCAAAGATCGGATGACGCCCCCCTGGATTAAATTCTGGCAAGGATTTCATCTCTGGTACGCTAAATGGAGTACCAACACCCTGAGTTTGTTTACCTCCTAAAATAAGCAGGTGTAAAACACCAGCAGAGATTGCATTAAATACCAAAAACCAAAAATCTTTTTTCTTAAAATCAAATAATCTAGTTTTTTTTATTATGAATTGATTTAGTCCTTCCATTACAAAAACTATCAAAAACGCATGGGGACTCAATCCCAGGGATAAAAAAATCACAAAATTAGCCCAAAGATTTTTTTGTTTTAATTTAAGAGCCATATATAAAAATATAAATAACCAAACAAATGATCGAGCATGAGCAATTGTAATTTGATCCGTACAAAAAATTGTGATTGTACAAAGAGCTGTAGCAATAATTGAAATTAAATCAATCATTGCAAAATCAAAATTCTTAAAAAAATTAACTCCGAAAATATTATTAAAACTTTTGTATTGCCTAAAAAAACTTTGAAAAAAAATAAAGCCCGCAAGACCAGTAAGAATAGCGATGATGAGAGATAAAAATTTGGAATAAAAAATCAAATTAATACTAAACAAAGGCGCCATTCTATAGATGAAGAAAAGTAAAGGACTTTTCATTGCTTGAGCTTGATATATCGGCACAAAAAAATCATTTTTAAAAAGATTAGGGTCCCAAGCATTCCAAAACCAAAAACAACATTGCCTAAAATCATCTTGCACGACTAGATCATTATTTATGGCAGGACCAATAACATCCCAGCTGATTTTAAAGACCAGTAGAAATACAATAAAATAAATAGGTATTTGTTTAAATTTCATATGGGGGAAGGTTTTTGATTTAAGTCAAAAACTAGTTATGATCACTTCTTATTTTACCAGCATATTAAGCGGATTCCGCCTAAAAAATTCGCTAATTGAAAATTGATTTACAATATAAATACGGTATGTGCGGTTTAGTAGGTTTCACAAGCTTTAAAGAACAAAATTTTGACAAGGAAAAAGTTCTTGTTTCTATGTGTAACGCTATTGCACATAGAGGACCAGATGATTCAGGTATTTTTATCGATAATCAAATCAATTTTGGTCACAGAAGATTAAGCATCGTAGGACTAGATACTGGTCATCAACCGATGTTTTCTATTGACAAGAATTTAGTAATAGTTTTTAACGGAGAAATCTATAACTATAAATCACTAAAAAAAGATCTTGAAGAACATGGGTTCAAGTTCGCTACCGATTGCGACACTGAAGTAATACTCAATCTCTATACTCGATACGGTTTAGATTTTGTAAAGTATTTAAATGGAATGTTTGCTATTGCGCTTTGGGATAAAAACAAATCACGATTAATTCTGGCTCGCGATCGCATGGGCGAAAAACCACTTTACTACCAAATGAAAAATGATGAGGTCATCTTCGCTTCTGAACTAAAAGCTATGGCAAAGCATCCTGACTGCTCTCGAGAGATTTCTGCTCAAGGATTGAATAAATATTTAACGTATGAATATATACCCTCGCCTTTTACAATCATAGACCAAGTTTGGAAGCTGGAAGCGGGCGAAATAATCGTCATTGATAAAGACAAAATATCTAAAAATTTCTTTTGGAACATTCCTCATTATAAATTTTCCGAAGGGTATTCCACTAATAACGAAAAAGAAGCCATTGATGAGCTTGATGCTCTTTTGAGAGATTCCGTAAAAATCAGATTGCAAGCGGATGTCCCTGTCGGTGTGCTTTTAAGTGGTGGTATAGATTCTAGCTTAATAACTGCAATCGCTGCTCAGGTAAAAGAATCGAGGGATCCTATTAAAAGCTTTTCAATATATTTTTCTGAAGCGAGCTATGATGAATCGAAGTACATCAAAAGAATTGCAAATGACTTTAATCTAGATCATCACTCACTGACCGTCAGCTCAAAAGATATGCTATCAATTTTTGATAGTCTCGGAAATATAATGGACGAGCCGCTTGCAGACCCATCTATAGTACCTACTTATTTTCTTTCTAAGCTTGCCCAAAAAGAAGTAAAAACCGTAATTGGAGGAGATGGGTCTGATGAGATGTTTGCAGGATACCCCACTTACTCTGCTAATAAATTAGTTCAAATATATAATATTATTCCTTACGAACTAAGAACCAATATTACACACGCTATTAATTCTGCCTTAGGTTCTATGATACCCATTTCTAAAAAAAATATAGCTTTTGATTTTAAGCTTAAGCAATTTTTTAGAGGAGCCGGAGTAGCCAGTGAGATCCGCTTCTTTAGATGGATGGGAGGCTTTTTAGATGGTGAAAAAAAAGATATTTTATCGCATAGCTATCTGGAAAAAATTCTGGGTCAACTTACATATGAAGATATAAATAGATATTTATCGCGGACTGATATTAATAATGAAACTGATCGTTTACTCTACTTAAGTCAAAAACTATATCTTCAGGATGATATTTTAGTAAAAACTGATAGGGCAAGCATGCAAAACTCACTTGAAGTTAGAGCCCCTTTCCTTGATCATCGTTTGGTTGAATACGTCGCTTCACTGCCAGATCCCTTCAAACTAAGAACCTTAAAAACCAAATACATACTGAAGAAACTCGCCCTAAAATACTTACCTGCAGAAATCATCAATAGACCCAAAAAAGGTTTTGGGATTCCTATTACACAATGGCTTCAAGAGGATCTTAAAGAGCCCATGTTAGATCTTCTTAGCAAAGATCGGCTTAATCGCCAAGGAATTTTTGAATATCAAGGTGTCAAGAAACTCATTGAGGATCATCTAAACAACAAAGCTAATAATCGTAAGCCTTTGTGGACTTTACTGAGTTTACAGTTATGGTTAAATGATTTTTATAAATAAACTGGTGATATAATTTTTTCATATGATAAAAACCCCAAAGATTGAAAAACCCTCTGCATTTTTTCATTTTGGTGAGAATTGGACTAGCTATTTAGATAGGCATTTTAACGAAGAGTTATTTAATGAAGCTCTTGAAATTACCAAAAATTTTTGTGGCGAAGAAAACTTCCGAGATAAAACATTCATTGATATTGGATGCGGCAGTGGACTTTTTTCCTTAGTAGCTCACAGGCTTGGTGCAAAAAAAATTCTTAGCATCGATATAGATGAAAATTCTGTAGCTTGCTGTAAAAGGCTCAAACAATCTATTGGCAATCCAAGCAACTGGGATATCGTCCATTCATCTATTCTTGATGATGATTTTGTGTCCAGTTTAGATAAATTCGATTTTGTGTATTCATGGGGAGTATTGCACCATACCGGTCAAATGTGGAAAGCTATAAAAAACGCAAGTAGCATAGTTGCCGATCAAGGATATTTTTGTATCGCTATCTATAATAAATCAGAAGGTCTTAATATCTACCCTGATTTTAGATTCGGCAACTCCCAGTTTTGGCTACTTGAAAAAAAAATATACACCCGACTTCCTCGTTTCCTACAAAACATGATAAATTTCTTGGCAATGATGATGTTAATTTTTTTCTATTTAATTACTTTTACCAACCCTTTAAAAAAAATCAAAGAACACAAAAGCTTTAGAGGCATGAGCTGGAAAACGGATATTATAGACTGGCTTGGCGGTTATCCTTACGAGTTTGCAAGTACCGAGGAAATTTTTAAATTTCTTAAGCCCTTAGGTTTTAGCCTTGAGAATTTAAAATGCAATAATGGTTTATTAAATAATGAGTTTCTTTTTAAGAAACTGCTAGAAAATCGCTAGATTTAGTATAATCTGCTAATATTAAACTATTGTTATGGCTTTAATTATATGTATGGCAGGCTTAAATACAAGATTTCATGATGTCGGTTTTGACATTCCGAAATATTTATTGCCGTGGGGTGACAGTACTATAATTCAAGAACTTTTAAGTAATTTAATGAAGGGATATGAATTTGGACAAGTGATTTTGCTTGCTAATAAGAGAGATT
>JBILGG010000124.1:0-4705 GCA_044351165.1 Candidatus Caenarcanales bacterium
GATAATCTTTTCCGACTACTCCTGAATTAATCATGGCTCCAGATTCTCTACTGCCATGGCCTTCTACATTGATCGCAAGTTTAGTTACATCTAATCCACCACCACTTGTTGATCCCTCTAATCCAGCATCTTTCATTGCCTTTAGAATTTTAGGTGCCCATTCTTTGAAATTATTTTCGTCTTGAAACACAAAACTAAATTGATTTGGTAGCATTGGATTATCAGTTAAGCCTCCAACGTGTTTTTGGAGTGAAGCGAGTGCTTCTACACCGTTTTGTGAAAAATCTAAAAATGCCGTACCATCGGTATTAGCGTTACCTTTTGGTCTGATATGAAAATTTACATGAGCTTCGTGATTTTTGCCGTCTTCCCTTGGCTTACTCATCTCCACTAATCTTTGGAAGCCTGATTTACCATTAACTGTTTCTAGTAGGCTGAAATCCTGTGCTGAAGCTAGTCCTATTGCTCCTGAAATATCATAGAATTTGTTTTCTCCGTCAACTCCGCCTTTATCTCTTAGGGTTTGTTCTAGTTTGTTAGCGTCTAAACCAAGTGATTCTGCCATTGATTTAAAAGCCGCTTGATTAACCTGATTAGCAAATGCTTTTACCTGATCAGAGTTTACATCAAGCATTCCATAGGTTTTATTATCAAGATGTTTAGCAGCCTCTAATGCCGCTACTACATTACCGCCATTAGTTTTAAGTTCACTATTAAATTTACTTAGGTAAGCGGCATTGATTATATTATCAGGCAGAGAATTATCTACTTTTGCGTAAGCTTCATAAAGCTTGCCAAGACCGTTTTCGTGAATTCCTTCTTTACTGATTCTAAATGCTGTTACAGTCGATAACACATCATTATTCCTAATAGCGTTTTGGAATTCGTGTTGTTTACCCTTGGGACCAGATAAAAATTTATCTATGGTTTCATTTAGCGCTTTATTTAAAAATTCATCATTCGCAAAAAGTCCTCTTCCATCTGCTCCAGCGACAAGATTTCCTCTAATCTCGTTCCAGAGCTTGTTTGCCATGTTTTTACCAGGCATTAATTCTAGTAGTTTGGAGTCACTCGCTATTTGAGTATCTGCGATATTAAATCTCTTCGCTCTTGCAAAATCAAAAGCATCGCCACCAGCGCCGCCCACACCAAATCCGTTATGTCCGTAATAATCCAGCGGGTTTATCGAATCAAAAGTATTAGGATTAATCGAATAATTTGCACTTGTAGGATCAGAGTTTATTTTTCTACCGGTTACATCTACAGTTCCTGCACTTGATTCTTGAGCTCTTGTTGCGGTTGTCCAGCTAGTAGTTGCATATTTAACGGGACCTTCAGAGTCAGCTTTGGCAAAAGTTTCATTAATAGAGCTTGCACCAAAAAAACTTCTTCCAAAATTAGTTTGATCCAAGCTTGGTATATTTAGTGGAGATCTACTGTCTCCTAAGTTTAAAGAAATATTCCCTATCGCTGGTCTAACACTTGTTGGTTTGATTATTGAATCTTGTCTGATGCTTAATGACATTTTTACACTTTCCCTACTTGGATTTTACGAACTGAAGATTAAGCCACGGTTATGGATAATAAAATTTTAAGGTGGTTTATCTTGAAAGGACTGCTCGAAAACTCCAGAAATAACGCCATAAAGTATAAATACCTAAAGTCGAGTTTAAATTTATTCAAAAATGGGTCTAATATAAGTTAAGTAGAGTTTAAGACGAGGAGTTTTTAGAATTATGACCGAAAAAAGAGAAAAACAAATTCCTTGTATTGTCGGAGCAGGAGTTGTTACCACAAAAAAAGATATGATGCGAGTTCTGCGAGGATTTGATCATGTGAAATATTCTGATATTATCGATGAAAAAGTGCAGAGCGAAGATGAGGCTTTTGTAGTTGAAGTTTTTTGTAATGATGTGGAGAGCACGATATTTTTCAATCGAAGAATTTATATTAATGTGCAAAATTTTGAATATCTCAAAATCGTAAAAAGTCTTCCTGGCACTATTGAACTGATAGAAGGTCATCGTACACTGCGTTTGCAGGCGGCAAATGATCCGTTTAACAACAAAGATATTTTACTTAGTGAATCGATAGAGAATCGCGCTAATATCGAGGGTTTGTATGAAGATGACGACATCATTTTTGATGATGAGTTTTAATGAGCGTCCATGGATACTCTCACCGCACTATTTCCTAATATACTAAAATTCTTTTCGAAAGCCGCTTCGAATCAATCAAACGTACTTGCTATATTTTTGGTGATCATTATCGGAATGCTCTTGGTTCCGCTGCCACCAATGATACTGGATGTGGCTTTTGTATTGAATTTTGCTTTTTCGATCGGGATTATTCTCGTTACGCTCTATGTAAGAAATCCGCTTGAATTTAGTACTTTTCCGACGGTATTGTTGTTTGTTACTTTATTAAGATTAGCTCTTGAGATTAGTGCTACCCGTTCGATATTGCTTTCGGCGCACGCTGGGCAGGTAATACACTCTGTGGGCGAGTTTGTGGTGGGCGGAAATTTTGTAGTCGGTATTATAATCTTTGTGATTTTGTTTGTGGTGAATTTTATTGTAGTTACCCAAGGTGCTGGACGAGTCTCGGAAGTCGCCGCTAGATTTGCTCTTGATAGTATGCCGGGTAAGCAACTCGCTGTGGATGCGGATCTGAACGCAGGTATCATCGATGAAAAAGAAGCCAAAAGACGCAGGCGTGATATCGCTCGTGAAGCGGATTTTTACTCTACGATGGATGGTGGTTCAAAATTTGTAAAAGGTGATGCTGTTGCATCGATAGTAATTGCTCTAATTAATATTGTGGCGGGTTTTGTTATCGGGATGGCGATGCTGGGAATGGGACCTGGTGAATCAGCTTCGATATATACGCTTCTCACTATTGGTGAGGGTTTGGCGTCTCAGATTCCGGCTCTTATAATCAGTGTGGCGACGGGTATTCTAGTAACGCGTTCTGATCCAGATCTTAACTTAGCTGAGGATATTAGCTCCCAACTTTTTAATAGAAAAGAAGTTATTGCAGTTGCGGCGTTGTCTATGTTTGTGCTGGGGATTGGGATTCGCGGTGCTTTTTTCCCTTTTATGATTGTCGCGGGCGGGCTTGGATATTGGGTCTATGTAAAATATCGTAAAGAACAAATTCCGGAAGATCAATTAGTTCAAACCTCAGATGGCAAGATGGTTACACCGCAGGAGCTAAAAGAAATCGAACAACAAGAAAAAATCAAACAAAAAGAAAACGATAACTCGCCTGAGGCGATAATAAAACTCTTAAAAGTAGATCAAATCGAATTAGAGCTTGGTTATAAACTAGTAGGCTTAATCGATAAAGCTAAGGGCGGAGATCTCATGGAAAGAATCGGTCAAATCCGCAGGCAGATTATGATTGATCTGGGCTTACCTGTGCCTGCTGTTCGCGTGCATGATAATCTGCAAGTGAGTTCTAATGAGTATCAAGTCAAACTTAGAGGTGCTGTTATTGCAAAAGGTTCTGTGGAGCCGGATTGTCACTTGGCTGTTAATACCGGGCTAGTGGATCCAGACGCCCCAGAATTAAAAGGGCGCGAAACAACGGAGCCTAGCTATGGATTGCCCGCAATCTGGGTCAAGGACCAGGAAAGAGAGCGCGCCGAGACGATTGGATATACTGTCGCTAGCCCGAGCTCTGTGGTGGCGACCCATCTTACAGAAGTTGTTAGATTGTATGCTGGTGAGATTTTATCGCGTCAAGATTTGGTGCGTATGGTAGAGCAAGTGAAGGAATACAATAAAACCATAGTCGATGAAATCAGTGAATCTATGAGCACTGGTGAGATGCTTGCTATGCTCAAATGCTTACTCAGAGAGCAAGTTTCGATAAGAGATCTTTCTAGTATTCTTGAGTACGCTAGTAACTATGTAAGAATTAATAAAGACCCGGAGTTCCTCTGTGAGCGGATTCGCGAGGGTATGGGCAGGCAAATTTGCTCAGAGTTTTTGGTGGATTCTAAGCTTAACGCTGTCACTTTTCATCCGACAGTCGAAGAAGAGATGGTTAATTCTCTGCACGTAGGGAGATTAGCTCTCGAGCCTGCTAAGACTAAAACCATCCTGAATAAACTAAAAGAAGCGCATGAAAAAATGATGGAGCTAGGATACCCATCGGTAGTGCTTTGTAATAGCAAACTAAGAATTCCAATTAGAAGAGTTATCGAAAGATCAATTCCTCAAATGGCTGTCGTCTCTTATAACGAAGTGCCGACCAGTATTGAAGCTCAGTCAGTGATTATGATTAACTGGTGATTTTTTAGGGTGATTTTAGATAGATGAGATCTACTTGTCCGCCTACGCGGTTTTTGCGAGCGACGCTGACTGTGATTTGCTTGAGGAAGGTGTCATCTTTTTCTTGAACGGGATAAAGCTCGGGAACCTCACCGGTAGCGGGATCTATAAAAATGATATTGGTTTTTACTAAGTATTCACCGCGCTCAAAAAAATTAGTAACTCCGGTGCTGTTAGAAAAAGCTTGCAAAACTCTATCGTTATACTCAAGTGAGATGAATTTTTCCATTTCCTCTTCAGCGATAAATTTTAGCTTGGTGGTTTCTTGGGTGCTGGTGGTGTTTTTGAGTGCGGCATTATAAAAATTAATTATCGGAACCACAATCATAGACAGGATTACAACAGTTACGAGTAATTCCAAAAGCGAT
>JBILGG010000125.1:0-4678 GCA_044351165.1 Candidatus Caenarcanales bacterium
ATCTTACGCCAGCAAGGCTATTTCTCCACAGCCAGAATAATGGCTTTAAAAGGGTTTTAAAACGATTCAAAAAAGCGTACTTGGTAATTTTTCGCATGAAATCATTTTTATGAGTGTATTGAGCATATTTATTTTCGAGGTATTTTTTATCGTCTGGTGTAAAATCATCTGCAGATAAATGCATAGAAAACATCGGGTCTCTTTTATCGCTTAGGAATTTTTCCCATAGGTAGTGAGATTCATCGGGAGAAGACCACAGATCTGGAGATGAACGAAGTATGGTAAATAATAAAGTCGTGCCTGATCGAGGACAACCGATGATAAATACTGGATTTTTAACTTTCATTAATATTTTCCGTTTAAGTAAGATTTACATATACTCTTACCCAACTAGTATTATACAATAGCAATTAAATCATAATGCCAGATACACTATTAAAACTTGATAATCCTATTTTTATTGTTGGTTGCCCGCGCTCCGGAACTACCAAGCTGGCAGCTATCTTAAACAAACACACTCAAATCGCATCGGCTACCGAAACTCATTTTTTTAATTTTGTAACCAAGCAAAAATACGATTGGAAAAATTTTACTCCGCAAGATTTTAAAAACTTAATGGAAGAATCTCGAATACTTGATTTTATTAAGCTTGCTGAATTAGAACCTGGGAATTTGCTTGAACAATTTCAGCAATCTGATGACTCGATAAAAGAATCAAATCTGGCTGTTGAAGATTTTTATAAGAAGAGAGTATTTAATTTACTTATAAAAAATTATCTTAGTAAAAAAAACAAATCTAGAATTTGTGAAAAAACCCCTCAGCACCTCCAAAACATAGAAGAAATTTTAAGGCTTTATCCTCAAGCCAAAATTATTCATATGATTCGTGATGGTAGAGATACCGTAAACTCTCTGCTGAAGATGCCTTGGCGTCCAAAGGGCTTGCTTAATAATGCTAGATTTTGGTCTCAATACATAAAAATGGGTAAAAAAGAAAGTCTAAGACCGGAACTTATTACTATTAAGTATGAAAACCTTATGGAAAGACCACAAGATGTACTTATTAATATTTGTAATTTTATTGGGGAAAAGTTCGAAGAAGGTTTATTAGATGATGCCTTAGAGCCTGATAATTTATTTTCTGCTTGGGAATCCAGCTGGAAGCATAAATCTAAGCAAGAGTTAGACTCAAGTAGAGTAAATGCCTGGACTCGTGAATTATCAAAAGATGATCAAATCGTCTTGGATTGGGCTCTGCATAAGGATTTGCTTGAGTTTGGTTACCACAGCTCGATGCCTAAGCTAGAATTTAGACATTGGATTAAAATTGGACTTGAATATATTAATTTACTCTGGAAAAAAACAATTCGTTCTATCGCTCATATCTCAAACTAATGAATATAAAAGATCTATTTCAAAAATTCCGCAAAAAACTTCGCTATAAATTAAACGAAGAAAGTTTTAAAAAAGAAAATAAACTTCTTGAAAAGAATATTATTCAAACTCACGATGATATGAACATTTTATTTATTACTTTTGATTCATGTCGATTTGATTCAATGAAGCGAGCTCATACACCCAATCTCGATAAACTAGGAGAAATCTACAGCGCTTGGACTCCCGGTACCTATACACTTCCGGCACATATTTCTTTTTTTACTGGAATTTTTCCTATGGTTAATGAAGATATTCCCTATCTTAATAGATTTAACAAACAGTTAATCACCCTGAAAAAGGCTGGGCAAGCGGTAGATACCGCAAAAAGTCGCAGAACAATTTCTTTACCAGCGAGCTCACATGATATGATTTACGCTCTTAAGAAAGCTGGTTATTATACAGTGGGAGCAGCCTCAGCGACTTGGTTTGCTAAGCACATACTAACTCAAAATTTTCATAATTTTAAATTTAAGCAGGCGATGTCAGCTACTGAACAATGTAATTTTCTTCTAAAAAATTTAGCTGTAAAATCAAACAAAAAACCTTTTTTTGCGTTTATGAATTTTATTGAGACTCATACTCCTTATATGCACTACGGTAGTGATAGAGAAGAATTTGCTATGCAAGCTAGAGATTTTATGAGTTTTCCTCCTAGAGAGGATATTTATCTAAAAGAGTCAAAAGGTCACAAGCTGCATCAAGCTCAAATATCAGCAGTGGAGCATTTGGATAAGATTATGGGTGAGTTCTTGCAATTATTGCCCAAAAAAACTTTTGTTATTATTACAGCTGATCACGGGGAAGCCTTTGGGGAAGATGGTTTCTGGGGGCATGGGGTTTATCATCCTACTGTTATGAATGTGCCAATGATGTGTTTTATGCTTAATGGTGAAAAACCTCTAGAAGATAAATAAGTCCTAGAGAAGATATCCAAATTCTCGGGCAAGCTTCCCTGTGAAAATTTTGATGATGAGCTTTTCTAGAAAATAAAGTTCTTTTTTCCAGTTATCTAGTGAGTCTTGGTTAAACCCTTTTTGACCCCGCGTTTCAGTGTGAGTGTTTAGCACTTCAACGTCTAGTAAATCATTAGCAAACGGTTCTTCTATAAAATCACAAATTGATTGAATCGTAACCAGAGGATTGTTTATAAGGTTTTCATATTTAATAAGATATAAGAAATCAGAATTTTTGAGAGCTTGTAATGAATTATGAATATTTATCCAGTTTTTAATAACCAAAAAAATGTTTTTGTTTTTGTCTTTTTTTTTCCATGAAGCATAGACAGCGAGCGGATTACGGGTGATGGCAATGATTTTTGCGGAGGGATAAAGCTCTAATATCTTTTTTGTGTTAAAAATATTAGCAGGAGTTTTTTCTACCCATCGCTCGCAATTATGCTCCTCGCATAAACAATCAATCACAAAGTCAAAAATCTCAAATCTATCAATGCTATTGACGTGTGGTTGAATTTTTTGAAACATAGAAATAATTTTTGAGTCCTGATCGGATCTTGAATCGATAAGGTGTTTAACCCAAGTCGCTTGAATTTTGGAAAAATTATTTTTTAAAACCAGAAATTTTTTTAGAGCAATTTCTTGTTTGTAAAAAATGGATAATAAAGTAAATAATAAGTAGGCTTTTTGTTTTTCTTTTTTGTCGGAGATAGAATCAATTTCTTTTTTGACTCTAAGGCTAGATTTAGACTTGGAAACAAAAAAATATGTTTCTCTGGGAATTTCAAAAACCGTCGGTATTTTCCCAATTATCGATCGAAGTAATCTAGTGCCAGCTCTGCCAGCGCCTCCGATAAAAATTGGGGATTTTGAAGTCATTAAGAATATTTTATTATATTCAGAACAATCTAAGAATTTTTCTTAAACTGAATTTGCCTCAAAACTTCGTTTTTTAGCGAATCCTTAAATACTAACTCTAGTAGAATATATATATGCGATTCTTTCTAACCCTTAGCGTGTTTTTAGTAATAGGACTTCCTAGTTTGGCTAAGGCTAATGAAATTCTGCGAGGTCCATATCTGCAAAATCCTTCTAAGACTAGCATCACATTAAGGTATAGAACCAAAAAACCAACTCCAACTTTAATAAAATACTGGAAACAAAGTTCACCCGAAAAAATTTTTAGATATCAAGATGCTGTTGTGAGTTTAGATCATAAAGCTGTCTTAAATAATCTTGACCCTAATACTTTTTATGAATATGGAATTGAATCCCAGAACAAAACTCAATTTGAGGATATCTCTGAGTCGAGTTTGGAGTATCAATTCAAGACTCAAAGTTCTAAAGATGAAGCTCTTCTCTGGGTTATCGGTGATCCGGGTGTAGCGGGTTTTAAAAATTTTAGAAAAAAATATAAGAATAATCAAAAAAATGTTTTGGCGAATTTTTTGGCTTATCAGTATTCAAAAAATTTAAGAGATCCCGATATGATTTTATCGCTGGGAGATAATACTTATTTTTATGGATTTGATAATGAGTATCAAAAAGGTTTTTTTGATGAGTATGATGTAATGCTCTCCAAAATCCCTGTTTATACTGTTTTTGGTAATCATGATGCTGGAATAAATAAAGAATTTTTGATATATAATTCTCGTTCTTATCCAAGTCCTCATGGCGTTTATTTTGATATTTTTGAATCCCCAAATCATCAAGCTTATTATTCATTTGATTTAGGAGGAGCACACTTTATTGTTTTAGATTCATTTGATGCACTTTGGGAAGATTTAAAATCTGATCGGTCTAATTATGAAAAAATATGGACTCCGGAAAGCTCTACGGCAAACCCAATGCTGGATTGGCTTAAGCAAGATCTAGCTGCTAATAAATCTAATTGGACTATTGTCGCTTTTCATCATCCACCTTATGGTTATGATGAAGAGGGCTCTAATAAGCATAATCTTTGGCGAGCTTGGATGAATTCTAATGTTGTTCCTCTAATTGAAAAACATCAAGTAGATTTAGTTCTATGCGGTCATATCCATAATTACCAAAGAAGCTTTCCCATCAAAAGTGTAATTGATATTGATGAAAATCAATCACCAAAACCAAGTAACCAAAATCAAGATTCTGATAAAAATCCATATCATTCCAAAATTCAAAGACTTTTTGATCAGGTGAAATTTAATCACCATAAGGCTTCTATACTATCCTCTAATAAAAATAAATATATAAAAAACAAAGGTACTATTTATACGATTCTAGGTTCTTCAGGAGCGGCTTTTAATACT
>JBILGG010000128.1:0-4594 GCA_044351165.1 Candidatus Caenarcanales bacterium
TCGATCTGATGACTAAGGTTATGAGCCTCTAAAAGCGAGTCTGTGTCAAACTTTACGGTCATTTCAATAAAGTTTTTATCACGCCCGCGCCTAGAGCGGACATGGGTGAAACCCACTACCCGAGGGGTGTTTAAGACCAAATCAGAAATATCTTCCGCTTGCAGCCAAGCTTCATCGACAAGAATAGGAATAGTATCTTTTAAAATTATCCAGCCACTTCGCAAAATCACAAAAGCAATAAATAAGCAAAGCACAGGATCTAGCCAGAGATAACCGCGCGCGATAAAAATCACACTTAGTAAAATCGAACTAGTAACCAAAATATCAGAAAAAGTATGCTCAGCATCAGCCATCAATAAATAACTATTATATTTTTTAGCGGCAGATTTTTCGTAGAGCCAAACAAAAATATTAATAACTAAAGTCAACACCAAAAGCCAAATAGTCATGGATTCTATTTTTGGAAAATCACTAGGATTAAGTAAACGAATTATAGATTTTTCAATCAGCTCGAACGACGTGATCGCCAAAAAAGCCACTACCGCCAGCGCGCCCAGAGTCTCAAATTTGGCGTGCCCGTAAGGATGCTCTTTATCGGGCGGCTCGCTTGCCAGCTTAATCATCAAAAGAGCAATAATATTATTAATGCTATCTATACCCGAATGAACCGAATCTCCAATAATGCTCAGCGAGCCAGCTTTAATACCGATATAAGCTTTTATAACCAAAACCAAAAGGTTCAAGAGTAGAATCCATTTGAGAATATTTTTTACTTGTGGGTCAGGACCAATATCTAATTTTGGACTTTGAGTGTGCATTTATAATTGCAAACCTAAAACGACCTTGCCAGCTATATCACTCAAGCAGGACATTCCAAAAATTCCCACAACAGCCATAGCAAGCACGGCGATACTAGCTGAAATCTTAGTCAAATCAAAACAGCAAACTTTCTCAGGGAGAGCTTTTATGGCATTAGACGGAGCATCTACCACCATGATTTTGATTAGGTAAGTATAGTAATAAAGAGCAATTAAAGAACCTACTAAACCAATAATCGCCATCACCGGCCCAAACACCAATCCCGAAGCGTAAGCTGACGAAAATAAAAAGAATTTAGCAATAAACCCTGCTGGAATAAAAGGCAAACCCGCTAAATTAATCAAGCAAAGAGCAAACAAAACAGTTATAAACGGACGCTTGGTTATAGCTCCAGCGTAGTCATAGATTGAATCTGAGTGAATTTGTTTTTCGATATAAATCGCACACAGAAAAGCACCAGAATTCATCAAAGCGTAAACTACTAAATAAATCAAAAGAGCCGCTAAGCTATCTTTTTGCAAAACAGCAAGACCCATACACATATAGCCAGCCTGCGCGATCGAAGAGTAAGCTAGCAAACGCTTCAGTGATGAGCGAGATATCATCTGAATCAAACCGACATAATTACCAATAATAATAGAAAGCATGGCAACAACAGCAAACAAATACGAACTAACGTCGCTATTAAATACCGTGCTAAAAAGGCGCAAATAAAGTCGTCGTCGTAGGCGCGCCAGTATAAACATCTGGTGACCAATTATGAAACGGAGCGGCACCAAGCTTAAACGCTATAGCTGATACGAAGCAAGCGACAATCATAATTATCACCGATTGAGAAATCGCACCCACAGAGTCAAGCTGGAATAATCTAAATGCGATCTCCTGAAAGTTAGTCGCTGAGGTTAATCCATAACTAAACGACATGCCCAAAAGTAAAATTCCAGTAGCGACAGCCGAACTAATCAAGTACTTAATTCCACTTTCGTTAGATTTACGGTTTAAGCGCGCGTAGGAAGCAAGAAGAATAGCACTTAAACCAAGGGTTTCAAGCGCAACTAAAAGCAAGAGCATATCATTTGCACCTGTTAATAAAGCCCCTCCCAGAGCGGCTGTTAGCATAATAGGGTAATATTCAGACGGGCTTTCAAGCTCGCTTAAATACTGATAAGAGCCAAGCACGATTAAAAGAGTTATAAAATAAATCATAAATCTAAAAAATACCGACAGTGGATCATAAACAAAACTATTAAACAAAATAGTCTGCTGGCTTGATGGCAAAAAATCTTTTAGCAAAGCAATCGAGCTTAAGGCCAAAAAAACCACACTGACACCAGCGACATGCTTTTGCGAGGCTTTAAACAAACTCATTATTAAAGTAACGAGAATGCCGACTATTAAAATAGTCTCAGGGTATAAAACTTTTGCTATAACTGACCAATCCATGATTTTTATCTTTTAATTGACCTCTTTATTGTATGATAAGGCAAGGAACTAGGCAAATCCACCAAAAGACACCGTGAGCCGCGAAAACAGCACTAAATCAGATAAAACCCAAGACCTTTTGGCTCTTTTAGATAGGATGTGCTCAAGCACTGATCTAGATAAGGATATTTTAGGATTTTTATCTTTAATAAATGAGGTTTTCGAATTCAGCAATTCTTTTTTGGGATTTCATGGCGGCAGTAATCTAATAATAAAATCCCTTTCTTTAATCGAACTTACTAAATTACAAGAGCAAGAAATTTTATTAGCCATCGACCAAGCTAAAAAATCCCAAATCCAAGATTTAGAAATTTTACCGATCAAAATTCTAAATCAAAATATCGCTGGTCTAGGATTTACACGACTAAATCCTCTAAGTGAAACAGAGCTCGAGATACTAAAAATTTTTTGTGGTATTTTGGGCACTGCCATCAAACAAAACCAAATTTTTATTGACCTAAAAACCAATAACGAAAAGCTTTTGGTGGATGATCAGCAAAAAACAGAATTGATCAGCACCATCTCTCATGAGCTAAGAACACCAATGGCTAATATTATGGGTTTTGCTGAACTGCTCTTAAATAAAGACTTTGACGCCATAACAAGCAAATCTTACATTAGAGAAATTCACGATTCATCAATGCGCCTTGCAAATTTGATTTCTAATTTTTTAGATTTATCAAGACTTGAGATAAACGGTTTATTGCAATTTTCTAACCGTGAAGAAACCGAGCTAGACTGGCTTGCTGAGCGCGCTTGGCAACAACTCGCTACTCTTAATAAAAAGCATAATTTGATAATCAAAAAAGATCCTAATCTAGAATCTATCTATGTAGATAACGATGCCTTGCTTAGAGTATTTATTAATCTTTTTAGTAATGCGATCAAATATTCTTTTGATGCTAGCGAAATCATCTGCACTCTCGATCAGCAAGAAGATAAAATCGAAGTGAGAATCATTGACCAGGGTATCGGTATCGAAACAGAAAATCTAGAAAATATTTTTGAAAAGTTTTTTAGAGTAAACTGCGCGCAGACTAAATACATAAACGGCACTGGTCTGGGGCTGTGGATAACCAGAGAAATCCTAAAAGCTCATGGCGGCTCGATTTGGGCTGAAAAAAATAAGACCCAAGGGTCGAGTATTATTTTTACACTGCCTTTTGATAGCGCTCGTGATTAAAAAGCTAAATTATTGGGAATAATATATTGTTAGGATATAGTTATGGCCTTGATAAAAAAATTCTATCTTGCTGTTTTGGTGATTTTTACATCAACAATTTTTATCAACAAGGCACTTGCTGAAAAAACTATCATTGCTCCTGATGATGATATGAGTAATAGTAGGGTTCAAACCCTGCCGAATAAACCTCTTGCTGAAGGGGAGTTTTATGAATTGGTGCATGATAATTTAAGACCTGGCACTGATGAATTTTATGTAAGTAGTATTTTTACTATAAAAGGCAAGCCCAGAGCGCTAATCAAAAGATCCATAAACAAACGAGCTAGCGATCTGTACATTAATAATTCTGAATATGGAATAGGTGATTACCTTGCTCCAGGCTACAAAATCAAAGATATCAGTTTTTCAAAAAAAGAAGTTTTAGTATTGGAAGAAAGTAGCGGCGATCTTTACGGACTTACTGTTACCTACGGAGATGCTAGATCTCGCCTAACAAAAAAGACTAAGTAATGAAATTTTTTATACATCTCGCTTTTATTTTTTTGATCTTGAATAGCGCTCTGCCAGCCAAGTCTGCAAGCATTATTCCTATTTGCCGAAATTTAAACAAAACTATCGACAACTGCGCGCCAGAGGATATATTGTTTGCGACCTATTCTTCTAATGACAATATTATGATTTATAAAATAGACCGGGGAGCTATTGGGGAAATTAGCCAAGAGGACGCTAGAAGTTTTGCCGATGAAGTTTTAGCGCTCTGGGAAAACAACTCTGGGATTGATTTTCAAGCAGAAGGCGATGGATACATTGAAGAAGATGTAAATGAATCTAATTTCAACACCTACCTCGATAGCGAAAGACCACTGGGATATAGTCCTGTGATTTGGGACGAGACGGGTTCTTTAATCAATGATCTTTTTGGTAAGGGGTCTAAAGACAATATTCTGGGATTTGCAGGAGCGGTTTTTTATTCCACACGAAATGGTCTTGCTCAGGGCATTATAGAATCTAATTCTGTTTTTAATGGATATCTATTTAATGGAGCTAATACTGATGAAGATAGAGATAGTGTTATAAATACCTTTAAGACTACTATCCTGCATGAGTTTG
>JBILGG010000129.1:0-4561 GCA_044351165.1 Candidatus Caenarcanales bacterium
TTTTCATGATTTTTTTAATCCTCGCGTGAGGCTTTTAGTCTCGCTACTCGCCCAAGATTTGCTTGATTTTTATCCTGAAACCGAGCTGAGATATATCGAGAACTTAGACCAAAAACTCAGTCAATCATTGGTTTTGATGGCGATAGGATTTTCTAATAAGCAAATCGCCCGCACTCTTGGCATAAACGAAAAAACCGTAGAACTCCGTCTCACTCAGCTTTTTGACTATTTTAATATTGACACCAAGAATCAATCTTCCGAGAACCCACGCATCTCACTTCTTATCAGCGCTTACTGCAGATCTAATATCACCAAATCCCAAATCAAACGTCTTTTTAAAGAGACCTCAGCGAGCCGAATCGATCAAACTTTTTTAGATTTAAAAACTTTTGTTGATACCCTAGAAGAACAGCACAAAGTTATAGGTTAATTTGCTTATCGATATAATAAGGTCTTTTGCCTTGAGACTCATAATAAGTACGCATAACCAAATCAGCCAGCACCCCAATTAAAAGTATCTGCACAGACACCGTAAAAAACATAGCTCCCAAAACCGGCAGGGGAGTACCATCCAGCTGTATACCCTCAAACACTCTCAGCCAGACAGCCGAAACAAAAGCTAGAATCGAAAGCACCATGCTTGCAATCGAAATAGTCCCAAAAAAATAAATTGGCTTAGTGAGATAATCAGTCAAAAATTTAAGAATAAACAAATCCAAAATCACTTTAAAAGTTCGGTTAATTCCATACTTAGACTTCCCGAACTGCCTTTCGTAGTGGTTTACAGGGATTTCAGTAACGCGCGCGCCCGCCCAGCTAGCACAAATCGGAATAAATCTATGAAGCTCGCCGTATAACCTGATATCCTTCAAAACCTCTGAGCGATAGGCTTTTAGAGAACAGCCATAATCATGCAGGCTCACTCCAGAAATTACAGAAATAAGTTTATTTGCGATCATTGAAGGTAACTTACGATCTATGTAAGTATCTTTGCGATTTTTTCTCCAGCCACTAACGACATCGTAACCTTCATTAATTTTTTCAAGCAAGCGCGGAATATCCTGCGGATCATTTTGAAGATCCGAATCCATAGGAATCAAAACCTTACCCCGAGCGTGATCTATACCTGCTGACATCGCGGCAGTCTGCCCGTAATTGCGTCTAAATTTTACGACTTTTACGCTAGGATTAGATTTTGCGATTTCTTGCAAAATCTCAAAACTTTTATCCTTACTACCATCATCTACATAAAGAACTTCATAACTTATATTCAGCCCGCCAAAAACCTGATTTATTTTTTCTTGGAGCGGTCTTAGGCTCTCTTCTTCGTTATATACAGGTATAAACACCGAAACATCCACGCTATCTGGGTTTTTTTCGGTTTTGGGCTTATTTAAATCGATTATTGTGTCCATGTTTAAAACTTCAAAAAATTGGGTATAAAATAATTATAGGGCATTTTGCCAATTTTTTTTAATTTAAGCTGATTACGCCTCAAGACTTCGTTTTAAGCAAATCCTTAACCTGTTTTTAACCCCCATAAGCTACATAGCTAGTAATCCTAAAAGGTAATTATCTAGCTATGGATATGTTTCAATACTTTAATTCGCTAAATAAAGCTCAACAAGCCGCAAAAGACTCAGTCCCAGCTTTTTACAAATTGGCCGACGATATTATTTTCCAGAGAGATAGTTTTGAAAACAGTGCCAGCCTTTATTTGCAACATGATAAAGCTTTTGATGAAGTCGCAATAATGGACCTTCCAAAAAAACTATCTGGATTAACAACAAGCCTTGAATCAAAAATCGTAAACATCATTATGTCTGATTATCATATCACTGATAAAAATCTAAAAGAAATGAACAAAGGTCAAAAGCAAAAACAAATTAGCGCAGAAATTAAAAAATTTGAAAACCATGTTCTTGCTAGTTACAAACGCTTGATGGAATCGCGCATGGAGCGCTTGAACGCTGATGCTATCACTAATCAAGCAAGAAGAATGTATGGAACTTCGCTAGCAGCTTCAGATGGAGATAGTGAAGAAAAATCTGATTCTATGGAAGAGATCGAAAATTCTTACATGGTGCATCCAGACGATGTTATAGCGACAGCATAAAGAGGAGAAGAGTATGGCAGTTGAGAAAAAAGATTTTAAACCTGGCGAAATTCCTACAAGTATAGTTAGGGGCAACATATCTAGTCACAGAATTGCTAGTAGTCTTAGCACCAGAGAGATTCAAATCAGCTCTGCTAGTAACAGAACACCAGAAGAAGCTCCTTTCGCAAACATAGATTCATTTGCGACGAAAAAAACAGAGACAACAGAAGAGAATAAAAATAATCTTGATAAAAAAACTCTTGACGACCAAATAAATATTAAGGAAAACACAGCTAAAGAGCATGAGAACGCTAATAATAAAGCTCAGTCTGTATTGGTTTATTTATTTAGAGAAGTATTTCCTGAGGGACTTAATTTTTTCAATCGATCAAATCAAATCGCACAAAATCCGCAACAAGCTGCAGAAATAGCAAAAGAAGATTTTGGAAGGATCACAGAGAAACCAGAAAAAATCTTACAAGTTCTAAAAGATGTTATACCTGCAAAAATTGCAGAAATGAAATCAAAAGCTAATGCCAGTGGTAATCAAGATGATATTAAGCATTACGATAGAGTAGATGAAATACTAGGTAGGATTTTTGATGTTACTAACCAACTAGATGGTAAAGGCTCGCATACGGCATTACTTGGCTTAATTGAATCACTTGACCAAAGTAAAATCCAAGGTGATCTAAAAGGTTTAATATCCGATTACCACAATAGTTTAAGCGCTCTTGGTAATCAAATCAAACGCGCTAACGCACAACTTCTCAATAGGACCAGACACCCTCAATCAGAATTAATCACCGGTGTTACCACAAAAATCGACCAAGGTCTTCGCGCTTCTCTTTACACCAGACCAGAGAGCTTGGGAGCCGCTCATAGAGACCATTTGGGTGGAATCATGGGTAGCATTTATGATTTTAAAGATACCGACTGGACTCTGGGTGGAACACCTTGGGAATACGGAATTAATGTCAAAGGCTCTGAAACAGCTTCAGCGACTCCTTTCCCTGTTCGCAGACTAGCCGGCGAGATGAGAGGATATATCGGAACTCTTACAGAAGCGCAACCTGGTCCGATGTTTGTTACTACCGACGTTGATGCTAAACTTCGCAATACTGAAATGCGAAACGCTTAAATAAAAAACTACTCAAGGTTAGTTAAAATCAGCTGTAATGCCTTTTTTGATAAGTCTATCTCTGAAGCTAAACTTACGGCTGTTTACTTGCTCATTAACCAGAGCAGATGCTTCAATCTCGCCCATAGTCTCAGAAATGCGGAAGCTAAGCCAGTGTCTGCGAGCGGATTTTAGGCTAAAGTGTTGAAACAACCACTCAAGAGTAAGAAAGAAAAATTTTAGGTGAAGGAAAATTGGCACGCCTTTAAATTTTTGTTTTGCAAATGATGGAATGATTTTTCTAAATTTAGGATTAATCCCTAATAAAGGATGAGGGTCTCTTTTCATGCGGTCTGTATGAGCTACCCAATACTGCGCGCGCCCATGCTTGAAATACCAGCGGCGAATATTTTGGATTGTCATTTTTGAAGGACTGACTGGATGGTAAACAATACATTGAGGCACATAAACCATCGGGATTTTTAACATACTCAAGTATTCAAAAAACTCATAATCATCAAGCATGCTAAAACCGCCAGCAGCACTAGGTCCTAGATCAGTTCTAAAATTACCGCAGTTCTCAAAAATTTCTTTTCGAATAAACACATTAATGCCAGATGGAAATTCCGCCGTACCATATTCAGTATCAAAAGGATAATATTTTTCTTCATCCCCAAAACTATGTCCATTAAAAACTTCTTGTCTCACACCATAAGGTTTTTGGAGATTGAGCCAATCAGGAAAATCTTCTTGCCACATCGGTACTGATCTTCCACCGAAGACACCGATCTCTTGATCGTGACAGCTCAAAGCCAATTGGTAAGCTTCTTTTAGCCAATCTTCATCGAGGTTAATATCATCATGAATAAAAGCAAGTAAATCTCCGCTTGCCTTTGTAACAGCAAAATTTCTAGCAGCGCTCAGTCCAAGTTTTTTTTCGGTGAAATATTTAATTGAAAGTTCTGTATTCTCAACGAAGCGATAAACTACTTCAGCTGTATTATCAAAAGAATTATTATCCACAAGAATAATTTCGATATCTTTTTGCGACTCGAGTTTTTTGTGTTGCGAGCAAATATCTTCTAGCAATTGCTCGAGCTCAAATGATCTATTAAAGGTGCATATGATAATGCTTAATTTCATGGAATTTATTATTAAAAAATGCAAAACTGCATTAATAATAATGTAAGCTAAAATCGTATATCGGTAAAGAAGGCTACTTGTATTTACGCATGCTTATTGATGAATTTGATTTCGAACTTCCAGAAGGGCTTATAGCAAGTTTTCCACTGGAGAATAGGGATAATTCGAGGTTGCTCCACTATTCGCGCTCTAGCGAGCTT
>JBILGG010000130.1:0-4558 GCA_044351165.1 Candidatus Caenarcanales bacterium
GAGATTTTTACTCCTTCTGAAGTGTTTGATAAGATGGGCGTGCATCCCATTCAGGTACCGGATTATAAGGGAATCGCTGGAGATAGCTCCGATAATATTCCAGGTGTTAGAGGGCTCGGTCCTAAAGCCGCTATAAAACTACTTGGTGACTTCGGTGATTTAGAAAATATCTACCATAACATCGAAAAAATCGGTCCACCCAAAACTAAAGAAAAACTCGTCGAGCAAGAAGCTAACGCTCGCCTCTCCAAGCACATCGCCACTATTATTACCGATCCCTCTGGCGTAAAAAACTGTGATCTAAACCTTGAGCACTGTATCTTAGATATGCCTGACACAGAGAATCTGATTAAATTTTTGCAAGATTTAGAGTTTAAATCTATGGTGGCACAGTTACCTAATCTTCTAAAGCCTTTTAATAATGGTGAAACCGCTGTCATAAACCACAGAGCAGTAAACTCCGCATCCCCAGAGAGTCCTAGCCCCGAAACGAGCACTTCTATCTCTGATGATAAATGGGATAAGCTAGATACTCCGCTTGAAGATTTCAAAACTAATCAATTTACCGTGATAGATGATTTTGGATTAAACATTCTGCTAAAAGAATTCGCCAAAGCTAATCACTACGCAATAGATCTCGAGACAGATGGACTTAATACTTTTACTTGTCAAATAGTAGGTTGGGCTTTAGCTTTTAGTGAAGAAAAACTTTTTTATATCCCCGTCAAACACAGTGGCACTAAGCTTTTGCAGTCGGAGTATGTAATTAATAAGCTTAAGCCTTTTCTAGAAGACTCCTCAAAATTACAAATAGTTCAAAACGCAAAATTTGAACACAAGATTTTTGCGCGTCATGGAATTAATAATCATGATAATTTTTTTGATACTATGCTTGCTAGCTATGTCGACAATCCCGCGAATAAGCATGGTCTTAAAACCCAGTCCAAAAGAGTCTTTCATCTAAAGATGATTGAGATAGAAGATGTGATCGGCACCGGCCGCAAGCAAATCACTATCGATCAAGCACCGCTAGAATTAGTGGCGCGCTACGCTTGCGCTGATGCTTGCATGACTCTAAAACTTTTTAATCATTATCAAGAGACTCTCAACCCCACTGAAAAAGACATTCTTAAGAATATTGAATTTCCTTTAGTAAAAGTTCTGGAAGAAATCGAACTAAACGGAGTTGCTATCGATACTGATTTTTTTAGAGATCTCAGTAAAGAAGTTCACAAACAAATCACCGTCGTCGAAAAAAATATTTTTGATTATTGCAAGACTGAGTTTAATATCTCATCGCCTAAACAGCTCAGTGACATTATGTTTGGGACTATGGGCTTTCCGCCTATCGGCAAAAAAACTAAAGCGGGCGGATACTCGACTAGTGTATCGACCTTAGAGAGTTTGCTTAATGAATATGATATCGATAAGACCCAAAAATTATTTTTGGAGGCGATATTAGAATATAGGTCTTTAACTAAGCTCGCGTCTACTTATATCGACACCCTTCCAAACCTCATCAACAAAGGCACAGGAAGGATTCATACCGAGTTTAATCAAGTAGGCACCACAACAGGCAGGCTCAGCTCGAGTAACCCTAATCTCCAAAACATTCCCATCCGCTCTGAGCTTGGCAAAAGAATCCGCAAGGGTTTTATCCCAGGATCCAGTGGTTATGAGATTTTGAGCGCCGATTATTCACAAATCGAACTTAGAGTTTTAGCTCACATGGCGAATGCTAAAGCCTTAATAGACGCATTTGAACTAGGGCAAGATATTCACAAGCGAACTGCTATGGAAATTTTTGATATCAGCGACCAAAACCAAGTCACCGACGAGCAACGCTCGATCGGCAAGACTCTAAATTTCGCTTTGATTTATATGCAAGGTGCTTTTTCGACCGCCAAACAGCTCGGCATCACTAATCAAGAAGCAAAAGAATTTATAAGCAGATATTTTAAAGCCTTCCCAAGCATAAAGCCCTATATGGATCAGATACTCAATCAAGCTCGCCAAAAGGGTTTTACAGAGACATTGTTTGGGCGCAGAAGATACTTCCAGAATATCAACAGCCCAAATAGCTTTATTGCTAAAGAAGAAGAAAGGCAAGCGTTTAATGCCTCTCTTCAAGGCACAGCGGCTGACATCATGAAAATCGCCATGATTAATGTCTCCAAAAGCTTCAAAAAAAACAATCTAAAATCCAAAATCATTCTTCAAGTACACGATGAACTTGTGGTAGAGACAGCGATAGACGAAAAAGACCTTGTCAAAAAAATTCTACAAGAAGAAATGTCGCAAGCCGTCAAGCTAAAAGTCCCATTAATAGTGGATGTGGGCTCAGGTAAAAACTGGTTTGAGACCTAAAAATTATTCTTGATCAAGACCCTTAGATTTATCTAGGCTAAAATCAGACGCTTTAACAGTTTTTAAAAACTCTTTAAACTCAGCGCGGGCTTCTGGATTAGTTATAGGATCGAGATTATCTTCGCTATCAGAGAGAGCTTTTATTTGTCCGCCTACTTCAGATAGGATTTTTTCAGAAACATAAATTGGTGCTTCATGCCTAATAGCAAGAGCAATAGCATCGCTCGGACGAGAATCAATTGCCATCGAGGTTTCTTCCTTATCGACAAGAATAATCGCTGCAAAAAAAGTAGATTCTTCGTATGAATTGATTTCGATACAATCGATAGACGCTTCTAGCGAATCTATCATATCGCACATCAAATCATGAGTCATGGGGCGTTCTGTTTCAGTTTCCATAAGACCTCTAGCGATAGCTTGAGCTTCACTCTGTCCAATCCAGATCGGCAAAGTATATTTTCTTTCTGCGTCGTTTAATATGACTAAAGGGATATTAGTCCTAATATCTAGCGCAACTCCTGTAACAAACATTTCAATCATCGACTAAATTAAGCAAATAGCTTAGCTCCATAAACCTATTATTCCCATTTTTTAGGTATTTTTTACAAGTTTAAAAGTGTATTATTAGACCAGATAGACTAGGGTAAAAACACTAGAGAAACCTCGATTTTGAGATAAAACTAGTCAGAATAACCTAAGTGAATCGACTCGACCACACCAATAAGTGCACTGGCTTTATTAAGGGTTTCTTGCCATTCTTTTTCTGGATCCGAATCAGCGACGACTCCAGCGCCAGCTTGAATACTGACTTTATTTTTTTCGATGACTAAGGTTCTTATTAAAATTGCTGAGTCCATAGAACCATCTAGTGCAAAGTATCCGACGGCTCCTCCATAAGGGCCGCGAGCTGATTTTTCAAGCTTAGAAATAATTTTTATCGCTTCGATCTTGGGGGCGCCGCTAAGTGTGCCGGCTGGAAAACAAGCGTTTATGAGATTCACGCCAGACCCTACTCCAAAATCAGTTTTGATTTTGCCGACAACAGAGCTGACTATATGCAAGACATGAGAATATTTTTCGATAATCATTTGCTGAGGCACGCTCACAGAGCCTTTTTGGCAGACTCTACCTAAATCGTTTCTAGCAAGATCAATTAACATCACATGCTCCGCGATTTCTTTTTGATCGTTAAGAAGCTTACTTATCAAGACCTCATCATCAGCAGGATTCGCACCGCGTTTATAAGTACCTGCTATCGGACGATTTTCAGCCAGTAAATACCTTGAAGAGTCTGTATCAATTTTAAGATCTGTTTTTACTAGCATCTCAGGAGATGAACCCACCAAAACCGCTTCAATAGTAGATTTGATATTAAATATAAAAAGATAGGGTGAAGGATTAATGCTTCTGAGCATACGATAAGCGACAAGAGGATCTATCGCAACATCAGAGGACATCTTGTGTGAGAGCACGACCTGGAATATATCGCCTTCTTTAATGTGTTTTTTAGCTTGATTAACCTGATTGATAAACTCATCTTTGCCGGTATTAGAATAAAAAATACTCTGATCTAAGCTCTCTATGGTTTTTATCGAAGCAGATAAATCTAATCTCTCTAATGGGCAATCTGAAGATATGATTTGTTTTAGCTCCAGAAGCTGGTTTAGCGAGTCCTCAAAAAGCTCATCGATAGTGGGCTTGGAGCTAACTAGAGAATTAGTAATCAAAAAAAGCTTTTGCTTCACATGATCAAAAACCACTAGTGACCCGACCAAGAGCATATAGATAGAAGGGTATGGAGAAGGCTTTAGCTTAAGTACTGGTTCGATATGAGCAGATGATTCAAAAGGAAAAAATCCTACAAACCCCTTATGAAAAAATGGCAAAACCTCATCTTCAGTGCTTTTGGGCTGATACTGGATAATTTTTTCTTCTAAAAGCTTAAAACAATTATTAGTATCAATCAAATTGCCATCTATAATTTCAAGTGGACGAAAACCAATTATAGAATATCTTCCAATTCGCTCACCTCCAATAACAGACTCAAATAAAAAAGCGTGTTCGGATTTTTGCTTGAGCTTAGAGTAAATGGAGACAGGTGTATCCAAGTCAGCGAAAAGCTCACAGTAATTAGTAATCAGTGGCTGGGTTTTAGCGAGTTTTTGAAAATCTTCTAAAGAAAAATGGGTGT
>JBILGG010000209.1:0-3158 GCA_044351165.1 Candidatus Caenarcanales bacterium
AGTAGACCAATGTTTTCATAAAATCTAATCGTTTGGATATTCAGGCCAGCTAATTCAGCTAAAGTCCCGATATTGAATTTTTGTCTTTTTTTAAGCATAGATAATTACTATTTTAAACCCTATAGTGCTACTATAGGGTTTATGCTTGAAATTCAAAAATCTCTTTATTTGACGCTGTTTTCTTTGGTTTTGTGTAACTTACCTGTGAGCGCTCATGACATGTCCAAGAGCTTTTTGCAGGGAAGATGGGTTATTAAAAGTTCAAGCGTTCCTGGTCCAGCCAGAGTGCTTTTTCATGGGGGCCATGAGCATCCTTCTGTACCCACAAAACCACTTGCTGTTTTTAATCTCTGTGCCGATAAAGAAGAAAATGTTTATGGAATAGTTACTAATAATTTACTTGAGGAATATCAAGATAAATTGAAAGTAGAATCTGTGACTCTAGAAGGGCATTTCTTCGATATGGTCTTAATTCCTTATAATGATAAATTCGCTGGCGAGCCGCTCCCTGTGAAGTTTTTACACGAGTCAGCGATGGGCGAAAAAACTATTTCCATTAGTTTTGATGGCGGACTTAATTATTATTCTGCTACTAAAAAAAACAATAAAGCTACGCCTGCCTGCGTAAGACACAAACGCCAAGAAAAAAAGAGCGTCTCTTAATTAATGAAACTAAATTTTTTTTTGTCTACAATATTATTTTTTTTGCTCAATAGCCCTTCTAGAGCGTGTTTGTGCGGTGCTGATTCACTAGGATTTTCTTCTGCAAATATCGGACCTTCGGCAGGCGCTTTTACGATTCCTGCTTATACTCTTGAAGAAAATAAATTTGTTTTTGGATCAAGTTTTAGGTTTACTAATTCTTATGAGTTTTCTGATATGAAGATCCAGGCACTTAACAAACGCACTGCCCACGCGCATTCTATGGACTCACAAATGAATTTGAGCTTCAACACTGCTCTTGGCTTGAGTGACGATCTGACTTTATTAGTGGCGCGTCCCTATAACATGAGATATGGAATTAGATCTACTTATGATGGAATGGATTATAGTGGCGGTGATGCTATCGGGTTCGGGGATTTGAGCCTGCTTGCTAAATATCGAATAGTTAATTCTTGCTCAAAAGACTATCAAATAGCGCTTTTGGGCGGAGTGAAGATGCCTACTGGCCAGACTAATGAAACTGATGAGTTTGGTTTTAGATTAGCGGCCGATGAACAACCTGGCTCTGGGTCTTGGGATCCGATTATGGGATTTGCTTTTTCAAAAGTTATGGATAAATATTCGCTTGACGCCTCGGCTCTCTACACCTTATCTACACCAGGTTTGAGTGATGTGATTGTCGGCGACAGAGTGAATTTTGGTCTTGCCCTAAACAAAAAACTAAAATCTACTACTATAGCTGGTCATGATGTGGATTTGGTTTATAGTCTTGAATCGTTTGGTATTTGGCAAGAAAAAGTAGAATACCAGGGCATAAAAGACTCTAATCATGGGGCTTTTCAGATGTTTCTGGGCACAGGCCTAAAACTCGGGCTTGATAATAATACTTTTATGAATCTTAATGTCGCTTATCCTGTGATCGATCAGCCTAACGGCGAGCAACCAGATACTGGAGTGATTTTGCAGACTGGGATTAATTTTTTGATTTAGGGGTTTTCACTAATGCTCTGGCTAGAAAACTCTTTGGCGGGCTAATTTTGGATAAATTAACTATCAGAAATAGGTTTTTGATTTCTATTTATTATTATGCAAATTGGATCTTTTGCTAACTCTCAATCAATTCAAGATCATCTTACTGCTTTGGGCATACAAGATCGAGGGTCACGAGAGTTTCGGCCAATTTTTGAATTTTTAGATCGCTTAGTTGCATTTGAAAATTATGCTAATTCTCGCGTACTTACTGAATCTGATATCTCAGCTAGCACAGATCTAAAAAAGAATATTCTGAATAATGTTTTAGCTGTAATAGAGACGAATAGTACTGTTCAAGTTAATGCATTTAAAACTGCGGTTGCAGCTATAAAAAATTTCAATTCACCCAATTCGTTAGGAGGATTAATTTCTCAGGCAATAAGACTTGAAGTTAACCCAGGAAGCAAAGCATTAGAGCAAGAGCAAGCACAAGGATTTAGATACAAAGAAATTCAAACAATATACTCGCAATATCTTAGTAAAATTGGTTTAGAGCCTATAAAAGTAAATTCAAATATTTCTTTTCTTTCATCAAATCTTCAAATACCCTCTGACCTCAGTGCCTTTATGGATACTGTTAAATCAATTTTGAGGGATGATTTATATAATCCTACTTCTGAAAAAGATCGTGATCTTAAAGCTTACGTAGAATCTTTATCAAGTCAACTGGAATCTATTCCAGCTATTCAACAAGATGAATTTCTGCAAAAAGAATTAATTGATTATTTCTATGATCACTATGTTGAAGAAAATTCTATGCTTAGAATAAACAGTGAAAGCCTTGCAGTCTTGCCCTCTCAGATTACATTAAATATTCAGGATGGAGCTAAGCTTTTGGGATTTTTAAAAACGATAGAATTACCAATAGATAAAGATTTAAGAACTGCATTAGTGCAAATAGAAGAGTCTTTAAAAGCTAGTTTTGAAGAGCCGTTTTCCAAAAATATCGATCCTAAAATTCAAGAAAAAAGACTTAATAGTCTATTGTCTTCTATCGCTCAGATTAATGGCATCAATGAAGAATTAAAAAGACTCGGTCTTGGTAATGAGGATTTAGATAATTTGATCCAGCATGGACTTAATAAGACTCTTAGAGAGTATGTTATGGTAAAGAATTATCGACTTTCTGAAAATTTTTATGGTTTTATAATTTGTGATAGTCATCTCGATGAGTCTAGAATAGGCTCTTATCAACAACACATTAGTAATTTAGTTGAAGGAATGACCCAACTTAAATCATCTGATTGCGGGCAAGAACTTTACAGAAAGTGTCACAAACAACAAATTAGTAGTTTAACTGAAGCTGTTGAGCAAATGACTAACTATCTAGCGGGTAAATCTGCACAATGGTGCGGCGTCCAAAAAATACCAATTATCGCTCAAAAGCTTACAATTGCTCAATCCGCTCTTAAATGGCTTAATGAGAATAAACCATTAGACCAACAACTTGCAAGCTTAACGTA
>JBILGG010000162.1:0-3948 GCA_044351165.1 Candidatus Caenarcanales bacterium
ATTTTTGGCATTATTATCTAGGGTTTTAGGTGGAATCCCTCCCTATCAATTCTAGAAAGTATCACCTATGGTTTTTAGAAAATAGCTTAATAAATCCATCTAAAACCTGTGTTTATTGTTTCGGTAATTTCCTACAGTTCCAACCGACCATCTAAATATCTAGAATTTTTTGCAAGTTCGTAGGAATGTTTGAGATCAGGATTGAGCAAGTAATCTTATATTTCAAGCATTTGCTTAAAATATTCTTCTGTCTCCTTGTCTGTAAAATATACGTAACAACCCTTCATTCCTCTTGTCATAAGGGTTCTATAAGTATTTTTGATAATTAAATCGGCTTTTTCCATGGCGCTATCAGGGTCAGTCTTTAGTAGTTTTTTGTAGCCTTTTAGCGAGCTATCTGTTCTTGCACGCTTTTTAGGATTAGTGATTAGCTTACCATCTCTTACTACCAGATCATCTCCTATAATTACTCCGATATAATCTAGTTCCAGTCCTTGGCAGGTATGGATACAACCGATTTCGTTTACTGATTCTGGTGATACAATCCACAAACTTCCGTAACTACTTAGATTCCACTTCATTTCAAAATTATGTTCGGGAATTACTATATCCATTAACTTAGTATTTTTTTTACTTACCCAATCCCAGCAATACCCAGCTACTAGCCGAGCTTTATTGTTTATTTTATTTTTTTCAAAAATTAAATCCCTGAGCTCATTTGGTGAGTCCATAATCCTAAAATCATATTCAATATCTAAAAGATTGTAATTAGCAGTTTCACGAATTTGTAAAATATTATCCAACCATGCCAAATATCCATCAGATCCATTGCACCGAAACTGTGAGTTTAGTTCATATTGATGAACTTGAGCTTGTGATTTTTGAGCCCAATCGATAAGATCATTTTTTTTACCAATGTCACTAAAAGTCACTCTCTGATCCTCGTCAATAAAAAATACAGATACTTTTGCCGCTTCAATAATTTCTTTTATTTGATTTTCACCAAGGTTTTGATATAAACCTGATTTTTCGTTTAAACGATGTGCTTCATCTACGATTAAAACATCAAAATCATTAACTGGAGAATCTATAAACCCACCTGATCCTGAAAATAAATTAGATATGTCACTTTTTTTATAAACGCCTGTGAGTTTGCTTTCGAAAACTGCTCTGGGAGCTGAATTCTTGCTTACATACTTACAATTAAGTCCTTTTTGAATTAGGCTAGCTAGTAGATTTATCGCTACAACAGATTTACCAGTGCCAGGACCACCCTCGACAATAATAACTTTTTTTTCTTGCCTCTCTGCCATAAATGAAATATTTTCAAAAACTATTTTTTGATCATCAATCAAAACAAACTCACTGTTGCCTTTCATCATTTTTGCAACAGAGTCAGCAAGGCTTTTTGAGGGACGAATCTTGCCAGATTCGATTCGGTACATAGTATCTTTTTTATCGCCGTATTTAATATATTTTTCAATAAAGGATCTTAGCTGAGCAGAATCTGTTTTTAAAAATACAGGAGCCTGCTCTAAATAGAATTCATAAAAATTATTTTTGATTACTAGATCTTCTACATAATTATGTAAATAAGCACAGGGTTTGAGCTGTATATCTTCTTGGTAAACGGTTTCATTAAAATTTCTCAGAAGAGAGCAATATGACCAAGCTTGATAAGATGGGTGCGGTGTTTCGCTTTCGCCATGTTTAAACCTAGTGCGAACTAAACCATCTTTTTCGGTGAGCTTAGCGTTTTGCCATTGTTTAAGCTCAATAACCAAGACAGTTTCGTTATGATTCTCATCTTCTCCGGTAATAATAAAATCAATTCTTTTAGATGTACTAGGGATGCGGTATTCAATGCTGATTTTTGCATCATCGGGAATTTTTAATGAGTAAAATTGCATACCAATCATGCTTATAGAGTTGTACCAAGATGTAATTTCTTGTTTTGAAACACGGTGTCCAAGTCTTTCACTGACAGCGTTTTCAATGACTTTATCGATCTGATTGTCTACCAAATCTTTTACAAATTTATCTTTTGTGTTTTGGTAAACTATCATCTAATTGAGCTCGGTGTATTTATCTGCCTTGCCTTTTGATTTTTCGATTGGATATTTTTCTTCATTGATTTTTAGCTTGGCTTCAAGTGCTTGAAGAATATTTATATTCAAATCCTTACTTATTAGTAAAACCCAATATAAAACATCAGCTAGCTCTTGTCCGATCTGGTCTTTATTAGAATTGATATATTGATCTAATGCAGATCCGTTTTTCCATTGAAAATGCTCCAATACCTCGGTAGCTTCTAAAACTAAAGATAGAGCCAGGTCTTTAGGATTATGAAATTGTTGCCAGTCTCGTTTGTCTCGAAAGTCTAAGATTTTATCAGTTAGTTCATCAAGCCCGGGCATATCATTATTTTACTGTTTATTTAGAAGACATTCCTGCTAATTCGCCCCATCTTGTTACCTTGAACCACCCACCGATTCGTAGACAATGTCTACGAATGTCCAACTTGTCTAAATAATAGCTCTCGTTGTGTTTCTCTAAGTCCCAAATTTAAACTCTAATAAATTTTTACAGATGAGTTGAGGGCGCGCTTTTGGTGCGAATCTCGTCAATATCCTGACTCAAATATTTTTTATAAATTGCAAGCTAGCTATTTATGGCATGCAAGCAAATCAGACGCAATGTCGGAAAGTACCTGTCTAAACTGCGTGAAGAGCGCAGACTGAGCTACACCGAGGTGGTCGCCTACCTTTCGCTTTATAAGATCAAATGCTCGCGAACTAATCTAGCGCGCATCGAACAGCAAAACGCTAGCATTAGGCACGATATTCTTGCTGGTTTGGGGCTGATTTATGGCTTAAGCGCGGATGAAATCCTGTACCGGATGGGCGATGATTAGTGGGTTATACCTGAAGCGCTTTTAATTTCGGCAATTTTATTTAGGTCTTTTAATAGTTCTTTATTAGGCACTTGAATATTTTTATATTCACATTTTTTGATTAAAATTTTTAAGATTGCAGTTTGATTAGAGCTCCAAGTTTCTTTTTTATAAATTTCTACTATGTCATATAAATCGCGCGGTAAAGACCGCTGGGCGATTGCTCTTAGCTTCTCTGCAAAAATTTCAAGGTATGAGTATGAGCTGATCTCAAATAGACTTGGGTCATAATCTGAATAATCATGCAATACTTTTGATTTTATCGATTGAGTAACCAAAAGCTCATCGGTAGTAAGATCTAGCTTTATTCTTGGTGCGCTTCCTAATCTTGCAATAGGCCCTTTGTAAGTAATTTTACCTTTTATTGAGTTAAAATCGTGATCGTTATTCCTTTCTCTAAAATTAATTTCCTCGATTGGTAATTCTATGCCAGCCTGGTCATAGACCCAGTCCGATATAGTCTTAAATTTTTTTTCAAGAAACTTAATATTAAACTGAGAGCTTTTCGTAATTGTAAAATCTAAATCTTCTGAAAATCGATAATTCCCAAAAAACATTTCTTAAGGCATATACCGCCTTTAAATATCCAATGATCTTTTAGCTCTTCATCGGCTTTAATTCCTGCTATGAGCCACCCGAGAACATAATCTTTTTCAATAACATCTAAGCTCAAGCCCAGATCTGCAGAGATTTCTCTGATTTCATTTTTGTTTATCATTTTTACAATTTTCTGACCAATTATTCGGAATCCAAAGTCGCCATTTACTTATTAACTGATTTTTTGGCATATCAAGATCTAAGCTTGAATAGCCAGTACTGAGATTATGGCGAGATATTTCTATGATTGCTTTTTCTTGCGGAAAAAATTTTTCTGTTATATAACCTAGGCGCTTAAAAACCACTCCCTTATTGAGTTTTAGGGCATAGTCTATTAATAGATCAATGTTTTTGTGTTTTGAGCCGAGATAGTTTTTATAAAAATCAACTATCTGTCT
>JBILGG010000177.1:0-3684 GCA_044351165.1 Candidatus Caenarcanales bacterium
GAAAAAAATATCGAGATCAAGCCCGCACCCTGCTTAATCAATGATTTTGTAACTTTCGGTTGCTTTAATAATTTTATGAAAATCAATGCCGATGTGATTAAAACTTGGATTGAAATATTACAAAAAGTACCAAAGTCAAAATTAATGTTGAAAGCAAAAGTTTTTAAGGATGAATTATTCAAACAAGATCTATTAAATAAATTTTCTTTAGGCGGGATCGAGGAAGAGCGAATAATTCTTAATCTACATGATTCTAACAAGTATGATTATCTGGAAGCCTATAACAGCATAGATATAGCCCTAGATCCTTTCCCATTAGGGGGGGGGACGACCACTCACGACCTACTTTGGATGAGCGTCCCGCTTATCGCCCTGTATGGGGCGAGGATGTCAGCAAGAATATCTGCAGGCATTCTACACAATATTAAAACCCCTGAGTTAATTGCTTATTCCAATCAAGAATATATTGATAAAGCTATCAGACTTGCTGGTGATATCAATCAAATTCAATTTTACAAAAATAATCTTAGAGAGAAATATTTAAAATCTCCTTGTTGCAACAAACAACTTTTTGCAAGTCAATTAAATAAAGCCTTTCGTGACATTTGGGAAGATATCAGCTCTAATCTAAAAAATGAATAAACCAAAACCCACCACCAGTAATAAATTACAAGACATAATGCTTGCTTTACAAGGACGAGATTTTAGCAAAGCAATAAATTTAGCAGAACAGGCTCTCAAAAAAAACTATCGAGACATCGATGCTCTTTATTTGAAAGCAATTGCTTTATTGGAAAGCTCTCAAACATTATTATCCAAAGAAACTTTTAAAAAAATATTGCAGTTGAACCCAAATCACCTATCATCATTAATAGAGCTCGCTCAATTAGAAGCAGATGATAATAATTTATCGGAGGCTTTGGCACTGGGTGAAAAAGCTTCTAAACTTGACTCCAAAAATTTACAGATAAAGTTTTTTTTAATAGGTACTCTTATCAAAAAAGAAGATTATGATAATGCAAGAACAACTACAAATGAGATCCTAAAAAATCAACCCAAAAATGATCTTGCTCTTTATTTACTTGCGATGTCATATTTCAAAGAAAAAAATCATCCAGAAGGTTGCAAGCATGCTATAAAAGCTCTGGAAATTAACCCGAAACTCCTTAATTTAAGAGTCTTAATGTCTGAATACTATGGAAGATATGAGCTCAAATATCCTCTGGCAATAAAATTATTAGAAGAAGAAATAAACCTTAATCCCAATTCCAATGATGCTTACAAGTTCCTGGGAAATTATTATGGCAAACTGGGGGAAATTGAAAAAGCAATTGAATTTACAAAACATCAAATTAAATTAAATCCTACAAGCTACGAGTCTCATAGTAATTTACTATTTTTTCTACCCTATGCTCCCAACACGAATAATGATCAAATACTAGAAGCTGCAAATGATTTTTATCAAAAATGCTTTAATAATAAAAATCCTATTAATAAAAATGTCTCATACAACAAAGACCCGCATAAAAAACTAAAAATCGGATTTGTATCGGGCGATTTTAGAAATCATGCTTTATTTTTCTGGCTAAAAGGCTTCTTTGCTGAACTAAAAAAAAATAATTGCGAAGTCTTTTGTTATTGCAATAACCTTGAAGATGAAATTACACAATCATGGAAACAAGAAGCTAACATCTGGAGAAGCATATTAGGGAAAAGTGATGCTGATGCATATCAACAAATACAGACTGATGAAATTGATATATTAATTGATTTATCCGGTCATACCGAGCATAATAGACTTGGGATTTTTAACCTGAAGCCAGCTCCAATTCAAATTACTTGGCTAGGTCAGTCTGGACCTTTGGGTATTCCTGGCATTGATTACATGATTAGTGATAATTATATGGTTGAGCCTGGTGAAGAGATTTTTTATAACGAAAAAATCCTAAGATTACCAAATATTTATGCACCATATGCAAATGAAGCCAAAGTCCCCATAAATAAAGCTCCTTGTACAAAAAATGGTTATATAACTTTTGGATGTTTGAATAATTTTATCAAAATCAATAAAGAAGTAACTAAAACATGGATTGAAATTCTGAGTCAAATAAAGGATTCCAGGCTCATTTTAAAAAGTCATTTATTTGCAGATCCAAATACGATTATTAATTTAGAAAATTATTTCTTGCAATTTGGTATTTCTAAAGAGAGATTGCTATTAGAACCATTTGATCTCAATCGAGAACAATATTTAAAAACCTATTCAAAAATAGATATTGCACTAGATCCTTTTCCTTTTGGTGGCGGGACTACGACTCATGATCTGATTTTAATGGGCATACCGTTGATAACTCTTTATGGGAAAAGATTATCTAATCGTTCATCTGCTTCGATTTTGCATCACATAGGATGCCCAGAATTAATAACCTATTCAAAAGAGGAATATATCAATAAAGCCATAAAGCTTGCTTCTGATTATGAATCAATAAAAACTTATAGAGAAATCTTGCGAGATAAATACCTAAGTTCTCCTCTAAATGACCTAGATTCTTTTGCAAAAAACTTCTCAAATACCCTAAAAACTATATGGCATGACTACTGTCTAAAGGAATAATTAAATAATGAAAGGTGTAATTTTAGCAGGCGGCAAAGGCTCAAGGCTCTCTCCCTTAACAGATAATTATCCCAAACAACTTATTCCAATTGCTGGACAACCGGTTTTAGTGCATTGTATTGAATACCTACAGAACGCAGGAATAAATGAAATTGCCGTCATCGTTAGTGATGAGCGGGGATATCAAATAGAAAATGAACTTAAAACACACAAACTCAATTTAAACATTCAATTTATTTATCAAGACGAGCCTCGCGGATTAGCTCATGCTGTGGGCTTGGCAAGAGACTTTACCAAAGAAGAAGATTTTATTGTATTACTAGGAGATAATTTGTTTGATAAGAGATTGTCATCATTAATACAAGACTTTTATTCCCACAAAGCCGATACACTAATATTGCTAAAAGACGTGACTCATCCTTATAATTTTGGCGTAGTTAAATTTGATGAATATGGCAAGGCTGTGGAGCTTGTCGAAAAACCAAAACATTTTGTATCAAACTATGCAATAGTCGGAGTTTACATTTTTAATAAAAAAATCTATGAATCAATTGACACAATTAAACCCTCATTAAGAGGTGAGCTAGAAATCACAGATGCAATAGCCATGCAGGTTTCAACAGGACAAAAAGTACAAACTAATATCCTGGATTCCTATTGGTATGATACCGGAACGCGAGAGGGTCTATTGGATGCTAATTGCCGGATGTTACTCTCTAAAAAAATTGTTGAGAGTAAAGATACCAGCATCGATTCATCTTATATGTTTGGGCATATTTCTTGCGGAGAAAAATCCAGCATAAGTAAGTCTAATCTTATGGGACCTATATTTATAGGGAAAAATGTGAAAATTATCAATTCAACTATTGGACCTTATACCAGCATTGGAGATAACTGTGTAATTGAAAACTCAGAAGTACAATCATCAATAATCATGCATAATTCTGAGATATTAGATTCCCGAACAATTGGAACAGTTGTATTCAAGGACACAGTAATGAACAAAAATCCAATGGTCTTTAATGAGCTTGTTCTCAAGAAAATACCTGGATTTATGCCATCCCTCAATC
>JBILGG010000132.1:0-4466 GCA_044351165.1 Candidatus Caenarcanales bacterium
GTTTTAAATATTTTTCAGCTTGTTTTTGAAACATCTAAATTACAGCATCAAAAGAATTACCGACACTAGCAGAAGATCCATAAAGTACATCAACTACCTGATTTCTATATTCCCCAAGTTCACTCAGCGCCCTCGGTCTTTGAGAATTTATCTTAATATCCGCTTTTATCGAGCCAATTCCTGTCTGTTTATCTTTATCCATCACAATAACTCTATCAGCCAAAACCAAAGCTTCATCAATACTATGAGTCACAAAAAGAACCATCGGCTTGAGCTCCATCCAAATATTTATCAAAAGTTTTTGCATATCTGTTCTGGTTTTATCATCAAGGGCCCCAAATGGCTCATCCATCAAAAGTAAATCGGGCTTCACAGCCAGCGCGCGCGCCAAAGCCACTCTCTGCTTCATACCACCAGAAAGCTGAGAAATACTATCTCTAGCGTGATCTATAAGTCCGACCATCTTAAGATAGCGGGACGCTGTCAGGTAGCGCTGTTCATAATCATTGAATTGATATCTAAGACCAAAAGCAACATTCTCAATTACATTTAACCAAGGAAACAAAGCATACTCTTGAAACACCAAGGTCCTAGAGATATCAGGGCGCACAACTTTTTTGTCATTGACCAAAACCTCTCCGTGAGTGAGTTTCACAAAACCAGCGACCAAACCCAAAAGAGAACTTTTGCCGCAGCCACTAGGTCCCAAAAGACAAGTAAACTCACCTTGTTTAATTTCCAGATTGAGATCCTTTAGGATATAGTCTATGTGTGCTTTTCCGTTAGGATTAGCTAAATATTTCAATGAGATTTTTTGAATTTTTACGCTCATAGTCCCCAAATAGAATTAACCTTTTTTTCGACTGCTCTAAAAAAAACATTATCAGTCAAAAATCCCAAGATCGCCACAATCAGAATCATAGAGAGCACTTGAGACATATCAGCAAGACTTCTACCTAGTTCCAAAGTTTGCCCGATGCCAAGCCCCGTTATAAAAAGCTCTCCAGCGATTAAAGCTCTCCAAGCAAAAGCCCAGCTCAATCTCAAACTACTAACAAGCTGTGGTATTATAGCAGGAAAAATCACTCGCACATAAAGATCAACATGCCTAGAACCCAAGCACTGAGCGGCTCTGACGATTTCTTTTGGGATAGTGAGGACACCCGTTCGCACACCCAGAGCACAAGGAATAAAAGCCTCAAGCACGACTATAAACAAAGCCGCCGCTTCAGAAATCCCAAACCAAAGTAAAGCAAGTGGGACCCATGCCACGCTGGGAATCGACTGTAGAGCCGTCAAAGACGCTCCCAGAGTGTTGTCTAGAGCTTTGTATCTGGCGATCGCAAGTCCCGCAAAAACTCCCACAAAAACTGCCAGCACATAACCCAATAAAACTCTACGCAGAGACTGCAAGATCACCATGGCATAATCAGCCTTAGAAAAACCCCAGACCAAGGTTTCAAAAACATCAAAAGGACTTGGTAATAAATATTTGGGATATATTCCTAAGCTAGTTACAAACTGCCAAAATAAAATCAATAATGTAAAAAAAACAAATCTATGAAGATATCTATGCTTCAAAAAATTCTCGGGGTTCGTTACCTGAGCGGCGGTTATTCTATTGGTTAAGCTAGTTAACATCCCATTTCTATTATAAATGAGATTGGAAATTTAGATGATATTTAGAAGCATTACTCTACCATTCACCAATACTGATTTTATGTCGTGAGTAACAACTTCTTTACTTACAGTGCGGACACCATTTTCAAGGTCGCCAGCTGTTTTTAAAACTTGGGTAGGGATGGTTCTAAAATAATTAATTTTATTAGCGATCTTGGTTTTTTCTGCAACGCTAAGTTTATATGCTTTTGCTTTTGGTTTTTCTTGAGTTTGAGTAGTCATATTTTAGTCCCTTTTTGCGCGTGCAAATACCAGCTTCTTGAGTAAGGAAGCTTCGAGGACGCGTTTAAATAGAAGCTGAAGCCTTCAGCTTGGCATTAAATTTTCACTTGTTAAAAACAGCGTTAGACTGGCTTTTTAACTTTTGCCTCTTGTATTTGCTTGTGACTATATAAATACTGAGCTAGGAGATTTTTGACATCAAAAAACAGAAAAAAGCCAAATATAGTGCGTAGTATTAAGGTTTGGTTATGATGATATACCTAAAACCTTATTTTGAAGGCTAGTAAGCTCATTTATACCTTTTTTGGCAAGGCTAAACATCTCTTGAAAAGCCTGCTCGTCAAAACACGATTCTTCGGCGCTGGCTTGGATTTCGATAATCTTCGCGCCAGCAGTCAGAATAAAATTAGCATCCGCCTCTGCTTGACTATCCTCATGATAATTCAGGTCCAGTAGGGGTTTACCCTCGACAATACCAACCGAGATAGCGGCGACTTGATTTACGATAGGAAGCCCTTCAGCAAAAGGTTTGATAAATCCATCTTTTAATTTTACACCGTTTAATTGCATATGTCTTAGACAGTCATAAACCGCGACATAAGCGCCAGTAATGCTCGCTGTGCGGGTTCCACCGTCTGCTTGAATAACATCAGCGTCGATATTAATACTAACCGGGGGCATTTTTTCAAGATCCACCATCGCGCGCAGAGACCTACCAATCAAACGCTGGATTTCAAGAGAGCGGCTATGAGCCTTATTGCGTTCGCGCCCGACTCGATCTTGGCTAGAACCGGGAAGCATCGCATATTCCGCGGTGATCCAGCCTTGTTGAACTGGAGTGTTTCGCAAATGTGGTGGTAAGGAAGGATCTATCTTAGCGGTAACGATGACCTTGGTGTCGCCGCAAGACACTAGCACAGAGCCTTCTGCTGTTTTTATAAAATTACGCTCAAAATTGTAAGGTCTGAGCTGATAGTGTGATCTTCCATCAATTCTTTTAAAACTCATTTTTTATTTTCCTAATTCTTCTACTCTAGATTTTAATTTTCTAAATTCTTCTTGTTGCTTAGGGAGCTTCGCTATAGCTCTTTGGCGGCGCATAAACTCACCGTAGGCAATAGCAGGCGCGCCCAATACCGGCATAAAAGGATCCACGTCAGAATTAACAGCACTAAAAGCACCGACAACGACATCATTACCGATCTCTACTCCATCACCACAACCAGAAGCACCAGCCATGGTAACTCTATCCCCGATCTTGGCACTGCCCGCAATTCCAGTCTGGGCGATGATTAGACAATCTTTTCCGATTTGAACATTGTGCGCGATTTGGCATAAATTATCTATTTTAGTGCCGCGCCCGACTAAAGTAGGTCCGATAGTACCTCTATCAACGCAAGTATTAGAGCCGATCTCCACGTCATCTTCGATAATCACATTGCCCGCAGAAATAATTTTGTGCTGGACTTGTCTATCCATCGAAAAATTAAAATCTCGTTTTTGCATTTTTTCTAAATTGGTCGGCTCTTCAGTTATATAACTATATCCATCACCGCCTATGACCGCATTTGGTTGAATAATCACGCGATCTCCGAGCACGCAATAGTCCTCAATTACAGCTCCTGGATGAATTTCACAATCCTGACCTATTACTACTCCGGTGCCGATATAAACTCTAGGAAACACCCTCGTGCCAGAACCCACACTAGAACCGGGTCCCACAAAAGCCATCGCACCTACAGAAGCTCCATTATCTATCCTGGCGGTCTCATCGACAAATGCCGTCCGATCAACTCCAGGCTTAGGGCTAAAACGCGCTCTATGAAAATGTTTGATAATCTTAGATAAAGCAAACTTAGGACGCGCACTAATAATAAAAACTGGTCTCTTGCCCTCAATAGAATTTTTGAAGTTTATAAATTCCTTATCCTGACTGAGTTCTGTAGAAATCAAATACGCACTAGCTTGAAGATGCTTGAGCAGTTTTATAGCCTTAGCAAAACGATTAGGAAAAACCAAAGCAAGCTCGCCTTGCTGAGCGGATTGTGGGCTTATTGCTAAAGCCGAGATCTCTTGCTCTGGATCTCCATCAAGCTGAGCATTTATTAACTGAGCTATTTCTAAAACTTTCATAATTAAGCTTACTGATCGAGTTTTACAGGTGTAGTAATTTTTTCAAGCTCGATCATAAATTTATCGGTAATATTTTCGATATTTGAATGTACAAAAGCTGAATCTAAAACCAATTCATAACTATTAGCAAGTGCCATCCCCGAGAGAGTTTTAGCTACATTGCGATTAATATTAGTATTGTAGGCTTCTTTTTGATCCTGCAAAGTTTCTACTTCTTGATCGACTATGTCCTGGATGCTTTGGCGTTTTTTATCGATCTCTATTTTATTGCCAGCTTTTTCAAGCTCGTTAAGTTCTTTTTCTGCTGTCGCCAAAATCCGCTTAAAACGCGCTTCGGCAGTATCAATCACAGAATTCGCTTCTTTTACAAGTGAATAATCTTCATAGATAGTCGCTATATCTAAGGCAACAACCTTAGCACTCAAGCGAGC
>JBILGG010000134.1:0-4460 GCA_044351165.1 Candidatus Caenarcanales bacterium
AATACAAAATTCTTGATGAGAATGTGGATATTACAAATGGTTATGTATCACTGTGCACAATGCATCTAGCTAAAGGATTAGAATTCCGTGTTGTAGTTGTTATGGCTTGTGATGATGAAGTGATACCGCTCCAGGAACGTATTGAAACAGTGACTGATGATTCGGACTTAGAAGAGGTTTATAATACCGAGCGCCATTTGCTTTATGTTGCTTGCACTAGAGCTAGGGATCATCTTCTAGTGTCCGGTGTAGATCCTATTTCTGAGTTTGTTGATGATCTCGGAATAATTGATAGAAATAATGCTATTGCTAGCAGTCTCTAGATTAAAATTTTCTATTTTCATATTTTAAAAATTAAAACTTTTTTTTAAAATTAAAGCTTTACCAAGTAATATGTTCAGTGTACTTTATATTACTTAACTTCTAAAAACCATCTTCCACCTTTATCTACTATATGAAAATTGTATTGCCTACCGTTGCACCAAGCATTATAACCAGTTGCGAAATTAAGAGGTAATAAGACATTCAATTCATCACAAACATAACCATTGATTTTTATAAAGTCTATAACCGCTTGCTCAGTTTCCTCAGAATAATATTTCGTACTAGAGCGAGTTGGCTGAATAGCTTGGGTTTGCTGTACGATATGTTCCGTTTCGAATTTATCTTGGTACATGTTAGATAGAATGAAACCATCCTTTATTAAAACTATAACTAAAACTCCAATTATAAGTAGGAGCTTGAATTTTTCATTTTGCCAAGATTTAATTTATAATGTCCCCAGCTAAATGGGCCAGAAATTTTTGAAAACTTTTCCTTCTGAAAAACATCTAATAAGATAAGAAGGAGAAAACGATGACAAGAGAATATAAGAAGACAAGTCCCGAGATTAAAGCGAAAGCAGTTTTGGAAGCACTAAAAGAAAACGAGGAGATAGCAGTCATAGCAGCTAGATATGATGTTGATCCTCGTAACATGAAAGAATGGAAAGCTAAATTTATTCAGGATAGTGCTTCTGTTTTTGAAAATAAGGCAGAAGAAAAATTAAAAGATGAAATTAAATCCTTAAAACGAGAACGAGATGAGCTTCATAAAAAAGTAGGAGAGCAAACTATCTTTCAAGATTGGTTTAAAAAAAATATAGGGAAACTGGACTCAAATGGGAGAACGAGCCTCCTGGATTCTGATTCAAAACTATCTATAAGGAAACAGTGTGAAGCAATGAAACTACCTCGTAGTACGGTTTACAAGAAACCTAAACCTCTGATCAGTGATGATGATTTTAAGATTATGAAGTTGATCTTGATACTTCATAACCAGCATCCATTTTATGGCTGTCGAAAAATTCGTCATGAACTTAGAGAGCAATATCAAATCAGAATCAGTAAAAACAAAGTCCTAAGACTAATTTGGCTGATGGGAATTAGATCTATCGGTCCAAGACCTAATACAAGTAGAGCAATGAAAGAACATAAAAAATATGCTTACTTGCTTAGAAACTTAACCATAGATAAACCAAATCATGTCTGGTCTACCGATATCACTTACATCGAAACTCAGCATGGATTCTGCTTCTTAGTGGCTATTGTTGACTGGTATAGCAGAGCGATATTAAGCTACCGGATATCAAATACAATGGAGTCTAGCTTCTGTATAGAGGCTCTAGAAGAAGCTATTGCTAAATATGGGGCACCAGAGATCTTTAATACTGATCAAGGTTCTCAGTTTACTTGTAGTAAATTTATCGAAGTCCTTGAGAGAAATAATGTGAATATTTCTATGGACGGGAAAGGTCGAGCAACTGATAATGCAGTCATAGAAAGGTTTTGGAGGAATATCAAGTACGAAGATATTCTTTTAAGACAATATAAAACAATGGAGGAAGTAAAACATGGAGTAGCCAAATATATGGACTTCTATAACAATAGGAGACCACATGCAGCTCTTGGATACAGGAACCCAATGAAAGTTTACGCTAACTTTAGCTTACCTACTTTCATTACTAACCCTGGAGAGTGTAAAATTAGTGAGGTTAAGATGGAACAAGTTAGGAAAAGTATTTTAAAAAAATTGGTTTACTAAGTTAGGGACATTGCATGCGGTAGAGTCAAAACCTATATTTTGCTGTCTAATGTCAAATTTTGATTATATCATTTATGAAAATGCGGTAGAGTCAAAACATACCAATAACGCTCAAAGCCTCTCAGTGAATGCCCCCCAACCCATCCTTGCCCCAAACCCAATCAGCATCTACAATAGAATAATCCCCATGACCACCCTCGTAATAAACAAAACCAAGATCTATCCCGGGGAGCGCAAGCGCTTGTCGCTTAATGTCTCCAGGCTCTACGACCTCACCCAGATGGACATCCCCGTCGAGGTGATCCGCGGAGAGGAGCCCGGACCCACACTCTTCACCACCGCCGCCTTACACGGCGATGAAATAAACGGAGTCGAAATCATCGCCAAGCTACTCCAAGTAAAAGAACTAAAAAAAATAAAAGGCACTCTCATCGCGGTTCCTATCCTAAATGTTTTTGGGTTTAATTCCTGCTCGCGATACTTACCCGATCGCAGAGATCTTAATCGCAGTTTTCCCGGCACCGGCAAGGGCTCACTAGCAGCGCAGATCGCCAATGTGTTTATGGAAGAGATCGCCTCCCAGTGCACTCACGGCATAGATCTCCACTCAGCGGCGGCTAATCGAGAGAATCTCCCGCAGATCAGAGCTACTTTTGCTGATCATCCTGAGCTAGAGCATTTATCTAAGTCCTTCGGAGCGCCCGTGGTGATTGACTCTAAGGCTAAGGAAGGCACGCTCAGATCAGCAGTAAAAGCCCACAAGATCGCATACATGGTCTACGAAGGCGGGCGCGCCCTGAGATTCCATCCTAAGATCACCAGCACCGGTCTGAACGGCATCCTAAATGTTATGCGCGAAATAAAAATGCTCGAAAAAAAATCTAAGCGCAAAAAACCAAAAAGCATTATCGCTAATTCTAGCTCTTGGCTCCGAGCGCCAGAGAGCGGCATCATCCAGACCAAAAAATCACTCGGCAAAAAAGTAAAAAAAGGCGAAGTGGTCGCTACGCTGATTTCTGCTTTTGGTGATGTGCACCAAGAGATAATCGCCGATAGAGCCGGAATCATAATCGGTGCGTCCATTCTACCCTTGGTTAATAAGGGCGATGCTGTTTTTCATATCGCAAGTTTTGATGATGTGGATCACGCCCACAATGTCGTCAGCTCCTACATCATAGACGATGAAGTCATTTAGAAAACCTTGAAATATTCATCAAGATTCCCACCATTAAAGACACACTCAAAAAACTACTTCCACCAAAACTCACAAACGGCAGAGTCATACCCGTGATCGGAAACAGCCCCGTCGCAACCCCAATGTTTATGAGCACTTGCATCGCAAACACCACCACGATCGAAAACCCAAAAATCCGAGCAAACTCATCATCATTACTCATCACCAAGTAAAAAGCTCTCAGTATCCACATCAAAAATATCATCAGCACTACCACCGCGCCGATAAATCCTATCTCCTCACAGACAATCGCAAAAATAAAATCCGCATAGGCGATCGGTAAAGGTCCGAGTTTTTGCACAGACGCTCCCAGACCAGCGCCCCAGAGGCCGCCCATGCCAATCGCTTTTATAGACTGGATTAGATTATAACCATTACCCAGAGGGTCAGAGTGCGGATTCAGCCAGTACTTAATACGATCCATTTGGTAAGGGGTGTTCATCACTTGCCAGACTCCCAGAGCCAAAAACCCACTTAATCCTAAAACCATCAGGAACAAATTAAACCCAGAAGCAAACACCGCCGCCATCGCACCGGACATCACCAAGATACTAGTCCCTAGATCCGGCTGTTTAAGCACGATTAAAGCCATTACCAGAGTAGCGGCGATCGCTATCACTAGTCCTTTGCGCTCTACAAGCGCCTTGGTGACGATAAGTGCAGAAAATATTTTTGCAAATTCCGAAGATTGAAGATTCAAAAATCCCAGCGCCAGCCATCTTCTAGAACCGCCCGAAACCACCCCAAACTTAATCGTCAAGAGCAATAGCACGAGAGTCACCATCACACACTGCCACGCGCAGGTCTTCCACCAGCGATAATGCAAGAAGCTCAAAACCGTAGCCAAGCTCACCCCGAAGACCACAGCAATAAAATGCTTAATAATAAAAACCCAAGGATGCCCGTAATAGCGCACCGATTCGTGCCAGGAAGCACTTGTTATAAACGCACAGCCCAAGACAATCAAGACCACAGTTAATTGCAAAAAAAACGGATCAATAGGCGGGATGGTCTCTACCATGCCCTCACGATTTTTTTTAAGTAGTTTTAAAGCGTCCACTATTTACAGGATACTATAGGAACTAACCTTTATAAAGTTAATCACTATTTTTTGGTAGTTTGATGATAAAAATTGTAGAGATGT
>JBILGG010000133.1:0-4460 GCA_044351165.1 Candidatus Caenarcanales bacterium
TGATTTAAGTTTTTTAGATAGTGCTGGAATGGGTTCATTTGTCAGACTCTGGAAAGAATGTAAGATGATCGGCGCGGAATTAGAGCTTTATAATGTAATTGATGATGTTCAAAGTTTACTTAGAATCGCTCGATTACACCAGTTAACTAGAATCATATCTAAAACTAGCTAAAGATGTCCAGTAAAAAACAAGCTGAAGATCTTGATTTTGACAAGCTATCTCAACTTGAAGATAGAATTATCGAGCTTGAACAAAAACTCAATTCAGAGCGCAAGCTTAACGAAGAAAAAACAGCGATGATGCGTAAAACCATCGCTGAGACCGAGGATTTAGCTAAGCATCTCCAAAACACGACCCTAGCTCTCATCCAAGAGCGACAAATCGCAAACGCTCGTGCCGAAAAAGAAAAACTCGTAAACAAGTGGATAGAAAAAATCAATTCATCTTTTGATTTAAACTCACTTCTAAAGCACGCTACAAGCGAGCTTGGTAGGTTTTTTAAATCTGATCGTTGCGGGATTGTGCTGATAGAAGGCGGTCACTTACTAGCGCATTATGAAACTTCTACTAAGGATTTTAATCGCGATGATATGATCCAAAATCTTGATGTCGATGAATTTAGGTCTAATAAGCATTTTAGAAAAATCTTTAAAACCAAGTCTAGGATTGTGCTTGATGAGATAAGCGAAGAAGGGATCTTGCTTGATGGAGTAAAAACTTTTGTCGGTTTTTTTATCTCAATAAAAAAAGAAGCTTTTGATGGTTTTGATAGATACCACGATACAGAGCTAGAAATCTCAGCTAATGAAATAGTCGGAGCTTTTTATTTTCAACAATGCTCTAATAAAAAATCCTGGCAGGATAAAGACCTGGATTTGATTCAGTCGATTATCACCCCGCTCTCAACAGCGATAGAAAAAACTTTACTTTACCGCGATGCCCGCAAACGTACTGAATACGCTGAATTGCTCAATAGTCTCACCACGCAAATTAGATCGAGCTTGAATCTCAGTGAAATTCTAGCGCGAACAGTAAACGAACTAGGCTTGGCGATAAAAGCTTCTAGATGTTTTTTGTATTTTGATGGTTATATTAGTGATGAGTACTGCGAAGCAGGCGTGCATAGTATCGCTGATACCACTAGATTTTTGATCTTAGATAAATTTAGAGAGGATCAATCTTTTCAGGTTATATCTGTCGATAATTTATTAAGCGAAGAGAATTTTTCTCGCTTAACTGCTGAAGAGCAAGAGGAGTTACTAGCCTCAAAAGCAGTCTCAGCGCTGGCTTGCCCCTTACATTTCCAAGGGATAATGCAAGGCTGGATAGTGTTTCATAGCTATCGGCGCCGGCAGTGGACTCGGGACGAAAAAAACTTTATTGAAGCGGCGGGCTCGCAGGTGATCGTGGCGATGACTCAGTCACGCATGTACGAGAAGCTAAATTCTTATCAAGAAAAATTATCTCGCGAGCTTAAGCAAGCCGCTCGGGTACAGACTTCGCTGATAGGTGGTGATGTTTTTGATGTAAATATCGAGACCTCTGTTTTTTATAAGGCGCATAGTAATGTCTCGGGAGATTTTTATTGGGTCGCGGAGCTTGCTCCAGACAAGATCGGTGTCTTGATCGGTGATGTCTCTGGTAAGGGTCCAGCGGCGGCTTTGTTGACTGGATATCTGCTCGGTGAGTTTAACTCTGCGATCGCTACTTCAGCGCTGGCGTGGTTCCCGGATAAGATGATAAGTTTTTTGTGTCAGTCGATACTTTACCAAAACTCATCTTCTGATTTTTATGCTACAGCTTGGTACGGAGTAATGGATCTGTATAAAGGTAAGCTCAGATACACAAACGCCGGTCACCTAAATCCTTATATCATCCAAAACGACACTGTCTACAAGCTAGACGGTGACAAGGATAGCGGCGTGCCCCTGGGTTTAATAAATCCTAAGGAGATCGAAGAAGCGTATGAAGCGCGTGAGATTGATTTTAGGCGCGGCGATAAAATGGTCTTGTTTACTGATGGTGTGCTCGATCAAAAAATGCCTGATGGAAGTTTTGTGCCTAAGGATTGGATTTATAAAATTCTTCAAAACGTAAAAGACAGAGATGTAAAAGATATCACTTACGAGCTAAACGAGAAGCTAAACGCGCTCAGCGGCACTTCTCCGCTCACAGACGACAGGCTGATGATTAGCTTAGAGCAGGTCTATTTTGATATTTATGATTTTTCTGCTGATGATCCTAAGGCGACTTCTGAACTGCTCGATAAGATAGTCAGGGATTGCCTTGAGCAAGATATGCCAGCTAATAAGCAACTTAACCTGCGCCTCGGAATTACAGAAGCTCTAACTAATGCGGTGCGCTACGGACTCAAGCGAAACCCTTATGGCAAGATCAGGATAGGCTATTGCGTAAAAAAAGGTGCGTTTAAGATGACTATAATTGACCCGGGTCCAGGGTTTAATTGGCAGGTTTATAACTATACTTTTATTGATGAAGTGCGATTTGATAATGAAGGTGGCAGAGGTATTCCGCTCTTGTTAGAAATTTTTGATAAGGTTACCTGGAATTTTATGGGTAATCATCTAGGTCTTTTTTATTATTGGTAAACAGCGTTTATAATATAGATTGTGAGCGTTTTTGATTATAATCAATTTAGTTTGATCGGCTATGGAAAAAGTACTATTGCCGCTATTGATTTTTTGAGAGTTAATTTTCCGTCGGCGCGAATCAGAGTCTCTGAGCTAAAAAGCGAGCAGAACTTCTCCGCTGAGATTTTGAGTGGTTTTAAGCTGGCTGGCGTGGAGTTTGAGTTTGGGGCTCAAAGCCCTGAGTTTATTGGGTTCCAGGGTGAGTGCTCTAAATTATTTATTATGATTAGTCCGGGCATACCGCCTCAATCTAGCATCATAAAAGAGATTGATAAGCTCTGCCAAAACCCTGATATAGACTGCGGTACAGACTTAGATATTTTTTCTTGGTTCGTGGGACATTCATATATCGGCATTACTGGCACTAATGGCAAGACGACTACGACAAGTTTTATCGCGCATGCCTTAGGTAATCAAGCTGTGGGTAATATCGGTAAGCCTTTTCTTGAGTTTACAAGTGCTGGAAAAGGTCATGGGGATTGCTTTTCAGCGGAGATAAGCTCGTTTCAGCTTTTTTATAGTAATTTTGTTACTCAGCCAGAATACAGACCGCAAGTCTCTGTACATCTAAATCTTACGGATGATCATCTCGATTGGCATAAAGATCTTAGCGAGTATAAAAACTCAAAAGAAAAACTTTTTAGGATTCCAGAGCCTAGCGAAAAACAAGAATTTACTTGGGTGCTGAATTACGATGATGATACCTGTAACGCGCTTGGCAAGCGGGCTTGCGACCAGCTAAAAACTACAGGCGCGCGCAATCTTGATATAGCATACTTCTCTACTAAGCGCGCGCTCACCGATCTTAACCCTTATAACCGCACGAGTGCTTTTTGGGAAGATGGTAGTCTTTATCTGGCTAAGTATCTAGAACCCGGTGGGGATGATAGTTTTGGGGGCATTGTGGAATCTAATGCTGAAGGACATTACTATGTAAAAGTGCCGGTGATAAAAACTAGCGAGCTGAATTTAGTCGGCGAGCATAATTACTCTAATTTACTAGCGGGGATTTTGGCGGTGCTGGCTGTGGGCGTACCTCTTGAGACTGTTATCTCTGCACTAAAATCTTTTACGGCTGTTAAGCATCGTTTAGAGTTTATCGGCGAGCTTAAGGGCCATAAGTTTTTTAATGATAGTAAAGCGACTAATCCAGATTCAGCTAATAAAGCTCTGGAGGCTTTTGAAAAATCGATAGTTATTTGTGGTGGCAAAAACAAAAATCTGGATTTATCTGGATTTATTGATAAGCTTTCGCAAAAAGCGTTTGCTGTTGTGCTGATTGGGGAATTGGCTCCTGCGCTGGCTAGCGGGCTCGATAAAAAAGGGTTTAGTCAATATGCTTTTGCGCAGGATATGGATAGCGCTGTAATAAAAGCGTTAGATTTTGGGAATAATAGTAGTTTACCGATAGTTTTGGCTCCAGCGAGTTCGAGTTTTGATATGTACAAAAACTACGAAGAGCGCGGGGATAAATTTAGAGAGTCTTTCTTAGCTCAGAGTCGAAAATTCGACGAAGTCGAATTTATCAAATCTAAGCAATAAAATCGCATTCAAAAGCATAATAGAAATTTTTAATTGTAGAGATGTGGGTGCTTTCTTTCGCGTAAGTCACTTGTTGAGAAAAAAGCGCTCATCCTTAATTCAATCACGCGTCAAGCAAGGGGGACCCCCGCTCCGCGCGCGGCTTTGCTAAAAAGATTTATATTAAACCATTTGATCGCGCTCCGTCCCTCCTCGCTTGCCGCTATTTCATTAAGTCTCTCGCTGTTTTTCTCAATAACAAGTGCTTAAAGCTCTCTCAAGCACCC
>JBILGG010000136.1:0-4436 GCA_044351165.1 Candidatus Caenarcanales bacterium
ATGACGTGTCTTTTTTCTTCGCTCGCTGCGCTCGCTAGCACTGAGCCACCCAAGCATTTCGGTTTTGCTAGCCGCACGTCCATGACGTGTCTTTTTTTTTCGCTCGCTGCGCTCGCTAGCACTGAGCCACCCAAGCAAAAAAAAGAACCTCAATAAAGAAAAAGACTTTATCAAGCTCTAACAAAAAAACTATACTAGCATTACCGCGGCAAAAATTTATAAAAATTCTGCTTAATTTTTCTTAGAATAATTTTTACATACATATTTCAAAACATCACCGTGAATGGTTCCAGGGGCGGCATACTCAATATCGCCTTTTATCCATTTGCTGTCGATGAGCTTATCCTCGCTGTCATAGAGCTGATACGAAATCAGCATCGCCGTGCGGGCCTTACAATCGTACTCAATAGACGAGTCGATTCTTTTTACCATCATTTCACCAGAGACCTGTCCCGGCTTATTACCCGAATACTTAACCGCTTCCACCTCACCAAAAAGGACCTTAGTCCAGACGCGGGCTTTAGGGCCATCGCGGGTGATACGGTTAGTATCGACATAGACGGTTTTGGTTTTGTCTCCGGAATTGGTGACTAATTTCCAGTTATTCGGAAGATAGGCAAACTGATTAGAGCAAGAATTTAAACTTACGAAGATTAAATATATTAGAAGAAGCTTTTTTACTAATTTCATAAATGCTAATATTGTTATACCCAAATGTCCTGGTGGTGGAACTGGTAGACACACCATCTTGAGGGGGTGGCGGGGCAACCCATGAGAGTTCAAATCTCTCCCAGGACACCATTTAATACACCACCCAAACCCTATAGTAACACTATAGGGTTTTATATTTAGTAAATACCCACCCCCAGGAACAATCAATCTCCAAAAACACACTTAATAACTAGGGCTTTAAAGCTCTGCTATTGCTTATGAAAAACAATTTTTTTAGATTGATTTGTATCTCGGCCCTACTTATGAGCGGGTTAATTCTCAAAAAAGCGAAGGCCGTGGACCTAAATAATTTTGTGGGGGTTTGGAATATTTACGACTCGAATAACACCTTGATCGATTCGATCGATATTACGCTTGCCGTCACCCAAAATGACATCGCTCGATTTAGCTACCAACAGCTCTCTCACAACGATTCAGAGCTCACTTCTCAGCAGGGAATTATGGTAGATAATCTAATTATTTTTGATCTAATTAAGCTTGGCTACGCCAAAACCTATGTCGGTAAAATCAACTCCTCCACCACTGGTGCTGGTGGCATTGAAATTAGCAACCAAATTGCAAGCTGTTCGGTGATCGGTAATGATAGCTCTCAAGTGGCAAGAAAGTTTGTAAGCCGCTTGGCAAGCGGATCTGCGCGCTGTGATGGAAGTGTGTTTTTTGATTACACACAAAAAAATATCAAGCTTGTAAAAAACGGAACCAGTCCCTCGACTATCACCACCGGAGGCAGTCCTAGTCAGGATTTGACCAATGATCTAGAGTACGTAAAATCCAAATTACTCGGCATCTGGGACATAGGCATCCCTAACCAAAAATCCCAAAGGCTCATCAATAAAAGCATTGAAACAAATTTCTTAGGCTATCAATTTATTTATAGAATGGTTAGCCCGACCAGACCCTTACTGCAACTAAACCAAAGTGATTTTTTGAGTGGCTCTCGCCTAGCGCTTTTGGTGGATGATTATTTAATTTTGAATCCTACTGCTTTTGATAAAGAAAACCAGCTCCTCGTCCAAAAACTTCAATTAAAAACAGGACTGGCTAGCGGCAAAGCTTACCGCACTTTTAACGGCGATTGCGTGCCTCTAAAAAACCCAATTAGCTCAGTTAAAGTCTGCACTCCAAGTGATCAAAGCACCCTGAAACCCATTAATACTCAGCAAATTGGCTCAGTTCACAGTGCCAAGCTAAATACTAAAGTAAGTGTTAATTTTTAGATCTTGGTTTTTTTGCTAAAATTCAAGTGTTGATGAGAAAACCTACAACACTAGTTTTAAAATTTGGCGGCACTTCTGTAGCCGACCCTCAGTGCATTGAGCGCATTTCTAAGATTTGTATCAAGGAATCTAAGGAGCATAACGTCATCGTCGTGGTTTCGGCTATGGGCAAGACTACCAATCAGCTCGTGGATCTAGCTAATAATGTGAATCCTGGCTGTAAAGGCAGAGAGCTCGATATGTTACTTGCGACCGGAGAGCTAGTCTCCATCGCTGTTACAGCGATGTGCATCCAGCGACTCGGATATCCAGCAGTGTCACTAACCGGTTGGCAAGCAGGTTTCATCACCGAGCCAGCTCACAATAAAGCTAGAATCGCAGAAATAAAACGCGGGCGCATAAACAAACATCTAGACCAAGGCGAAATCGTCGTGGTGGCTGGGTTTCAGGGCATCACCGAAGACGGCGAAGTTACCACTTTGGGCCGCGGTGGTTCAGACACTTCAGCAGTGGCTCTAGCGGCGGCTTTTAAAGCTATTCGCTGTGATATTTATACTGATGTCGATGGTGTCTACACCACAGATCCGCGCGTAGTGCCGCAAGCAACTAAGCTTGAGTGCATCAGCCACGAGGAGATGATCGAACTTGCAAGCCTCGGAGCGAAGGTCCTGCACCCGCGCTCAGTCGAGCTTGCCAAAAAATACGATATCGATCTTAGGGTGAGAAGTAGTTTTGATCCGGATAATCAAGGCACTAAAGTAGTGAGCCTAAAATCTTTACTCAAAAAAAATGGAGAAAAAAATATGGAATTAACAAAAGCCGTTACTGGTGTAGCTTTGGACTTGAAGCAAGCTCGAATTTGTATCGTCGGTGTGCCTGATGTGCCGGGAATTGTAAGTAAGGTTTTTGGCGCGCTCGGCAAAAAAAATATTAGCGTGGATATGATTATCCAATCCGCTCCTAGAAACGGTTTGAACGATATCGCTTTTACCGTGCCTAAGGAAGATCTAAAAGAAGCCGTGGCGATTTGCCAGAGTATACTTCAAGAGGTCGGCGGCACTACCATTGATTCTGACGATAATATCGCTAAGGTCTCGATAGTCGGTGCAGGCATGATTAATAGACCAGGAGTGGCTTCTACGCTATTTAAAGTTTTGGCTGATGAGGGCATTAACATCCAAATGATCTCCACCAGCGAAATTAAAATAAGCTGTATTATCGAGCCTAAGTTCGCCGAAAAAGCAGTTCAAATCATACACAAAGCTTTTGAGCTTGAAAAAACCAGCGAACCGGTTATTGTATAATTTATTTTTATGACGGAAATCTCCGAAAAACTTAGTTTGGATATTAAAGAAATTCAAAAAGTTCTTCCGCATCGATATCCATTTGCCATGCTTGATCGCGTCACCGAAGTCATTCCGGGCGTATCAGCGATCGGCTACAAAAATATCACCATTAGCGAGCCGCAGTTCCAGGGGCACTTCCCGGGTCAACCAATCATGCCAGGCATGCTTCAGCTGGAAGCCGCCGCCCAACTATCTTGCATCGTCATGCTGATGTTGCCAGAGTATAAAGAAGGATATCTTGGACTTTTTACGGGGCTTGATGCTGTTAAATTTAGACGTCTTGTTGTGCCCGGCGATAAACTTATAATTAGTACCGAACTAAAAAAATTCCGTTTTCCTTTTGGTAAGTTTGATTTTAGAGCGACTGTCGATGATGAGCTTAGTGCCGAGGGTTCTTTGAGCTTTGCCATGAGCAAAAGATTAACATAATCTCGGATTCAATCTCTGACTAATTGTAACATTGTTACAATTAGCCGCCAACCCCAAAATTCCAGTTCTTTGGTATCCTTAAAATATAACTATGGCAAGCAAATCTCTCAATACCGACCTTCTAAATACTTTTCACCCGCGCGCTAGTTTCGCGCAGAGAAGTGCCCTTAGTCAAGGATTTAAATTTTTTATTTTAGCGGCGGTTTGGACCTCTATTGTTTTTGGTGTAGCGGCTGGCGGAGCGGTAACTTTTGCTTGGTTTTTGCCACTAGTAATAAAAGATTTTTTACCTGATTTACTGCCTAACCTAGATCCTGAGATGGCTCTTGATATCGCAGAGATGGTAGCCTATCTCGCGCCTACTGTTACTATCGCGACCATAATCCCCGTAAACGCGCTATTCATGGTACTTTGCGAGCGTAAATTCTTGTCATTATTAACTGTCAGAATCGGACCTGATAAAGTGGGTCCCAATGGTTTTCTGCAAACTCTTGCTGACGCGCTAAAACTTTTGTTTAAAGAAGATATCACGCCTTCCGGTGCTGATGCGCTTTTGTTCACTCTTGCGCCTGCTTTATTTTTTGCGCCAGCGATGGTGGTGTTTTTGCCTTTACTATCTGTTGCTTCGAATAATATCGGAATTTTTGCAAGCACGAATATTGATATCGGTTTGATTTTTATTATCGGACTGGTTTCGCTGGGCACAATGTCA